>JAFLJQ010000264.1 GCA_022712915.1 Gammaproteobacteria bacterium
AATCCATTTAAAGATCTAAACCGCAAAGGGCGCAAAGGAACGCAACGTTATTTTATTTCTATATCAGAGGAAAATTTTGGGTTATCCAAAGTATTCAAGAGCTCATTTTTTATGAAATGCCTGATTTATTTTTTCTTTGCGCCCTTTGCGCCCTTTGCGCCCTTTGCGGTAAAGTATGTTTTACGGGCACTTTTCATGTCTCATACCCAGTTCAACTACCTCAAGCCTTTAAGACTCAGGTAGATACATCCTTTTTTAAGTTATTAGCAGGACAGCAGTGATTTTATAAACGGCATATCAACCTGATCCATCCTACATACTTTTTCTGCTACGCTCAGACCGAGTATGGACTGCTGACCGTAAGCCCCTGTTTGCCGAAACGGCTAAACATGGAACGGCGGTACAATTCAGGCACCATGCATTCTGTTCCAAACGCTGCAAAGAAAATTTTTTTAATATTTGCATAGAATGGTCTTCCACTACCTCTTTTGAGCCATGCTCCGCACAAAATATTTTTCCAACTCAACCAACCATAAAACGGAAGACGATACAAGCAGAATGCGTAGCCATATATCGAAGTCGATTGCGGTGGTGCCAAATAAGGATTGCATGGGTGCCAGGTAGGTAAAACCAAGCTGGAAGATGATGAGTATAGCAATCGCCATCAACACGTAACGGTTGCCTGTCAATCCTGCCCAGTTAAAAACCGATGCCGTAATATAACGAGCACTGAATAAATAAAAAATCTCGAACATCACTAATGTATTCACTGCCACAGTGCGAGCATGCTCAATACTGGCACCTTGTTCCATATCCCAAAGAAAAAGTCCGAATGTTCCGGTCATTAAAATAATTGAAACAAAAACAACACGCCATATAAGATAAGATGTCAGCATCGGTTCATGGGCATTACGAGGTGGACGCTGCATGACCTTCTGTTCAGGCGGTTCAAAGGCCAGTGCCAAGGCTAACGTAACAGCGGTAACCATATTCACCCAGAGGATCTGCACGGGCGTTAAAGGCAGTTGGTGAAAACCAAACAAGATAGCAGCGAGGATAATCAGCGCCTCACCACCATTAGTGGGCAAAATAAAGAGGATGGCCTTTTTGAGATTGTCATAAACCGTACGCCCCTCTTCCACTGCATGAGTGATTGATGCGAAGTTGTCATCGGCCAAGACCATTTCTGCCGCTTCCTTAGCCGCTTCCGTTCCATTTTGGCCCATGGCTATACCTACATCGGCACGCTTCAAAGCCGGGGCATCGTTTACCCCATCCCCCGTCATGGCGACGATTAATCCTTGTTCTTGCAACAACCGGACTAAGAGCAGCTTGTGTTCAGGGTTGACTCGCGCATACACATCAACACCTTGTACGCGTTGCCGCAGCTTATCCTCACTCATTAATGCCAGATCATGTCCGGTAATGACGTCATCGGCATTAATGAGTTTAAGTTGCCGGGCAATAGCACGGGCGGTGAGACCGTGATCACCGGTGATCATCTTCACTCTGATCCCTGCCATAGCGCATAATTGCACGGCCTCAATGGCCTCCTCACGAGGGGGATCGATCAATCCAAACATGCCCAACATAATCAGACCATTTTCCACATCACTGAAGCTGAGTTCCATTTGGTCACTGCGTATCGGCTTGGTGGCCATGGCCAACACTCGCTGTCCCTGTTCCGCCATGGCCTCAATACGCGCCAGCCAATAATCTCTGTCCAAAGGCTGATCACCATCAAGTGTTCTCTGATGAGTACACATCTCCAATGCACGTTCAGGCGCACCCTTAAGAAAAATGAAGGCCTCCCCCTCATGACTATGATGAAGCGTTGCCATAAAACGATGCTCAGATTCAAATGGAATGAGATCGGTACGCGGGTAGTGCTGACCTTCGACCTCAATATCCAAACCCGCTTTTAAACCGGCCACTAGCAATGCCCCTTCCATAGGATCGCCATGCACCACCCATTCATTGTTAGTCTGTTCCAATGATGCATCGTTACAGAGTGCGGCTGCACGAAGCACCTCCAGCAGGATGGGACGCTCCTCCGGTAATATGTCTCTGTTTGCCAGAGAAATTGCACCGTGGGGATCATAACCCGTGCCGCCCAGCTCAAATTGATTGACTGTGGTGACAATCGTGCGCACAGTCATTTCATTGCGAGTCAGGGTGCCTGTTTTGTCTGAGCAAATGACCGTTACCGCCCCCAATGTCTCAACAGCAGGCAGTCGACGAATAATGGCATTACGCCGAGCCATACGCTGTACACCAAGGGCCAGCGTGATGGTCATGATGGCGGGCAGTCCTTCAGGAATCGCGGCAACAGCCAGGCTGACAGCGGCAAGAAACATTTCAGCGACGGCATAACCGTGGACCAATACGCCAAAGGCGAAGCTCGCCACCGCGATGACCAGAATGGCCACGGTAAGCCAGCGACCAAACTGGGCCATCTGACGTAAAAGGGGGGTTGTCACAGATTCCACATCAGCCACTAATGTACTGATGTGACCAAGCTCTGTTTGCGCGCCCGTTGCCACCACCACACCGGCCCCCTGGCCGTGGGTAACTAGGGTGCCCGAATAGGCCATGCAGCGACGATCACCGATCACGGTTTCTTCTGCGGCAGGCTCGATGATCTTTTCCACGGCCACCGACTCACCCGTCAGCGCCGATTCCTGAACTTGCAGTCCCTTGACGCGAAACAAGCGCAGATCTGCCGGAACTTTATCCCCGGATTGCATCAGGACGATATCACCGGGCACCAACTCTTCAGCTCGAACCGTCATTTGCCGACCACCCCGCATGACCATGGCATTCGGCGAAAGCATCTGTCGGATCGCCCTCAAAGCATTTTCGGCCTTACCCTCCTGCACAAATCCAATCACCGCATTGATTAGCACCACACCTAGAATCACACTGGCATCCACCCAATGCCCCAACATAGCGGTAACGACGCACGCAGCAATCAACACATAGATCAGCATATTATGGAATTGGTAGAAAAACCTCACCAATGGACCCCGTGTTCTTGCTTCCGGGAGCCGGTTCGGCCCGTGCTTGGCGAGTCTGTTGTTTACGTCTACTTTAGATAGACCTTCTGGCGTCGTATCGAGTGATTCTAGGACGGCCTTAGCCATTTGAGTATGCCAATTTTCTGATGCTGCAACGGCAACGCGTGGTTGCGTAGTTGTATCACTGGATCCTTTGACGGTTTGACGTCTGACCATCGCGCCAACAATCCCTATAACGACCAACATGGCAAAGAAGATCCATCCTTCTACACCCACAGCATTAAAATTCCACGTAAGATCATTATTCATCAGTATGTCACCTACTTAAAAAAATGGCTTTTGCCCTGATCGAGTGAGTAAGCTTTAGATAGTGTAACAAGCCATGAAAGATATAGATCACCACGCTAACTATATTGAGAATAAAGAGTCCTTGGCAGGCTTCCAAAATAGACCTGCTATTTTCAGGAGAGAGATAACGGTTATTGGTGACTCGTCGCCAAAACTATTAAAAAATACCGTGGAAAATATTAAATGCGATTACCGTAGAGACTAAACAACGGAGCCACAAAAAGGATCAAAAGCAGGATCAAGATTCGCGGCCGAGGCTTCAACGAAGCACTGGCGCTTTATCCTGAAGGCGTGGTGAATACCCACTGGTTCAGAGGAAGAGCCACTTTATTTTTGTCCATTTCAGTTTGCTGTATATAGAGCTGAATACATTCTTCTCACACAAAAAAAACCCCGTGATTCCTCACGGGGCCTTTTTGAAACACTAAACTAACAGGCTGTTTAAGCTGTTACGTTCACTGCCTGCGGGCCTTTAGGTCCATTTTCTACATTAAACGACACTTGCTGGCCTTCAGCCAGAGTGCGAAAACCTTCACTTGCGATAGCAGAAAAATGAACAAAAACGTCCGTGCTACCATCAGAAGGAGAAATAAAGCCGAAGCCCTTGGATTCGTTAAACCATTTAACGGTTCCTGTTGCCATGATAATTACCTCATCAAATATTAAAAATTAAAGCGTGTTACAAATCTTACGAGGAAATTAACAGGAGAAAACTTCTGACAAAAACCAGGATAGAATGTAGCGTTGAACAGTATGACCAGTTGTTAACCAAAAACACCATACATCCCATCATTATAAGGTACTAAGCAGGCAATTCAAGGCATAACTTTATTTATTACCTCAAATATCGGCAATGATTCGATTTAATCTCTCACACGCCATACTTAATCAAGCACGGAAATACCTCTCAGCCCGTTTAATCACCTATCCCAACCTTTTGTTCAGTAGCCGCAATAAAGCATGTGAAAAATATTAAGTTGTAATAAATTTAACGAATATTACTGTCTGAGCACCTTATTTAGTGAAACTTCTGCTATAATTCGCACACAAATTCTGGTGCACTTCGGTCTGCACCTGTATTCAACGTGGTAATCCTTCCCGATTCACCTCGAAACACACAAATAAGTTTCCGCCTAGACCGCCCCAAACCATGTGTATTGGGTAGGCCGATCCCTGGAGAACATCGTACATGTCATTTGAATCCCTCGGCCTCAGAGCCGAATTGCTCCGTGCTGTATCCGAAAAAGGCTATAGCATGCCCACCCCAATACAGCAACAGGCAATCCCCCTCATCCTAGAAGGAAGCGACATCATGGGGGGTGCTCAGACAGGTACAGGCAAAACCGCCGGTTTTACCCTACCTCTACTACAAAGGCTAATGGCGGCTGACAAACCGGAAAAAGGCCGCCGCGCCATCCGCGCCCTGGTACTTACCCCAACCCGAGAACTAGCAGCCCAGGTTGCCGAAAGCGTACAGACCTATGGCAGATATCTGCCATTAAAGTCCACCGTGGTTTTTGGTGGCGTGAGTATCAACCCACAAAAAATGAAACTTATAAAGGGCGTTGACATCTTGATCGCCACCCCGGGGAGACTACTGGATCACGTTGGCCAAAACTCCGTCGACCTTTCTAAGATCGATATCCTGGTACTCGACGAAGCTGACCGTATGCTCGACATGGGTTTCATTCGCGATATCCGTAAGGTCCTCGCACTTTTACCCAAGCAAAAACAAACATTATTGTTCTCGGCTACCTTCTCAGAAGAAATCAAGCAACTGGCAAATAATCTGCTCAAGTCACCAGCCTTGATTGAAGTAGCACAGCGCAATACCGCTTCAGAACATGTCACGCAGGTCGTTCATCCGGTAGATAAAAACCGTAAACGTGAACTTCTTTCCTATCTGATTGGTTCGAATAACTGGAGACAGGTACTGGTATTTACCCGTACCAAACACATCGCCAACCGTCTTTCTGAACAACTTACAACCGATGGCATCATGGCTGCGGCAATTCATGGCAACAAAAGCCAGGGGGCACGTACCAAGGCACTAGCCGATTTTAAATCTGGCAAGGTACGTGTACTGGTTGCAACGGATATTGCCGCGCGCGGACTGGATATTAACCAGTTGCCGCATGTGGTAAACTTCGAGCTACCAAACGTAGCAGAAGACTATGTTCACCGCATCGGTCGCACAGGTCGTGCAGGCAATGAAGGTGAAGCTATGTCACTGGTGTGTGTGGATGAGCTGAGGTTACTAAAAGATATTGAGCGTCTCATAAAACGCAATATACCCAAGGTAGTGATCGGTGATTTTGAACCCGATCCTTCTATCAAAGCAGAACCGATTAACAAAGGGCGTTCTAGCAAGCTTGGCAATGCAAACAGAGGCTCGCGGAATAAAACCACACAGCAACCACCGCCGCCACACGCGTCCAGAAGTGGTCGTGCCAAACGTAACACAGGACAAAACCAGCAAAGGGGACGTTAAATTATGTCAGGAAATTACTCAAATAAAATTAAATACCATGTGGTAACGGTCGAAAAAATCACTCCCCCAGAGGGCATGCCCGGTGACAACTGGCATCGTTATGTAATTGGACAAGGCAATTCAAAAATTGAGGGCAATAAACCCGGCTCTCTGAAAGCGGTTACCGAACATGCAGAAACTGTTACCGAAGACCTCAATTCACGGATGGACAGAGGTGGCTCGACCTATGCCCCCCGCAAGCGAGTCTAATCCTTTATTCAAACGATTAAGCAAATAAAGAGGCCGTGACAAATGATTTAGATTTGTCACGGCCTTTTTTTAATTCTAGTCCCGCAATAAGGTCAGGTCGTTGGCTTATAAAGAGTCACTTGATTGCGACCGTTCTCCTTGGACTGATAGAGCGCCTCATCGGACTGTTTTAACACCTCCGTAACATCGGCAATTTCGTCAGTCGAGGTACTGACGCCAAGACTTGCTGTAATAGGTATCGGTATGCCCTCATATTCGATCGTAAGCGACTCAAGAGCCTTGCGTATTTTTTCTGCCACCAAAATAGCTTCTTTAGAACTGCTTTCCGGTAATAACACAACAAACTCCTCACCACCATAGCGGCCAGCAAAATCTGTATCACGCAATTGATTCAACAGGGTTTTGCCGGTGACACGCAACACCTCGTCCCCAGCCAGATGGCCATGCGTGTCATTAACAATTTTAAATAAATCCAGATCGACAATAATAATAGACAGTTCATGACAAAAACGCATCGCCCGCCGAAACTCAGACGCCATTACCGTTTCCAGATGCCGCCGATTAAACAAACCGGTCAGCTTGTCAATCTGACTCAGCAGCTCAATCTCTTTAGTACGTTCCTTCACCATTTTCTCAAGACGTACCTTTTCCTTACGCTCACGATCCATATTAATGCGATAGATAGAATAAGCGATGAACAATGAAAAAATGATAGTTGAAATGCCAGTGGCCAAAGCCGTCATGAACAGCCTTCTTTCATTGGCGACATAAGGTTCAGCATCAATCATCATCAACAGTTTCTCACTATCCTTTTGTGAGGGATCCAGACGGGCCATAATCCGGTAAACAGGCTGGTCACCCTGTCTCAACATGGACTTTGGCGGCGTATTCTGAACCGGCATCAACAAGCCCTTCTGTTTTGTATCACTGCTGGCATAGACCTTGCCCTGTTCATCCATGATAGTGACCTGAATAATGTTCAGTGTCGAATGAATATAGTTCTCAAGATAAGCATCATAATCCAGGGCTTCAAACACCCTCAGATTATTGCTAATAGATCCCGCCATCGCATTCAGCAGATTGCCAATATCCACTTTCATCCGGTTCAGGACTATATCCATCTGCTGCTTACCGGGGTATTTGAACTCCGAGATATCTACGGCCAAATCAATCACACCGACTAATTTACCATCCTTAAACACAGGCTGAGAAATGGCCAGTACCGGCGTGTAGTCACGCACGTCAGTGTAAAACTTACCCTTCTCGGACAAGATGATCTTTTGCAGTTTAAAACCAGGGCGCTTAAAGTGTGTTCCAATTTCTTCCTTGAACATGGAATTCATGATGATGCCACTGTCGTCTAAAAAGCGAAATTCAAAAATATCCAGCCCGAGGGAGATATCCCTGATCCGATTCTGCAAACTCAGGGTGCGATTAATGGCAGCGAATTTATTGATGCTGGCACGCATCGCCTGCACAATATTCTCGGTATCGATCTCCAGTTGCTGCTCCAACACACGCTTTTGTGTGTTGTAGTTGTAAAAAGCCAGTGATGACAGCGTAGCGATCAGGATGCTGAGCTGGATTACGATATTGTATCGTCTGAGAAGCCCCCTAAACACACGTCTTTCTTCCATCTTTAGGGTGCCTCCCCAGGTTTGGCACGTTTATAGCTATCATAGGCCTTACCAAAATCAATAAAGGCGCGGTTCCAGCGTGGTGTATGGCAACTGTGGCACATTTTTTTAAGTAGTGCAGGATTATCAGTCCCAGCCAGAAACCCCCCGAGAACGATCTTGGATTTTGTTCCAACCTTGCCAACGGACATATTAGCAAGCTGACGTTTAATATGCACATTTCCAGGCCCATGACAACCTTCACACTGTATATTAGCCAGCCGTGGCGTTTTTTCCATACTTTGAAACCCTCCTTTCACACCAGCGCCCGTTGCATGGCAATTAAGGCAACGCGGATTTTCCGCATTTTTCGCACTAGCGTTCAACAGCTTTTTATAAGCATAATCATGCACATCCTCCTTTCTGCCGAGAAAAAAATCCCGATGGCACAAACGACACTTGGCATTACCCGTATAAGAATACTTTCCCGAAGCCATAGCCTCATCAAAAGCATCTTTTCCCAGAGCCTGCTGTAATGGGGGAATAAGCTCTGACTGATCCGCAAGTTCCTGCTGAATACGCACTTCATCAGCTATGCCAACCGCCGACAAAAAACTGCCCACAAAAAACAGAGTCAAATTAAATATGCCAAATTTCATATTTTTATAGTTCAACACTCAACTTACAATTACGTTAATTGCCCATATTTGATAAGTATAAATTAGAATAAAAGCCCTTTTCCCAAAAACCACAGTTATTAAACAGTCATTCCGATCCATCTTTGCCCTACTCGCCATAGAACATTATCAAATCCTACTGTTCTGCAGTTACTTTTTATGGGTATGTAAAATGTTGAAAATACAAAACTTGATCTCATAATTCAACATTCCTTTTCTTTCTGCTCCGACTGACATCCAACAAAAAATATATAACCATACGCTACTATTTGGAGATCATAATTTGTTTATCCTGTTTCTCACTAACAAACTTAATGAGGTATTTTCTTACCCACACCGCTTTAAAAGCCACTTATAAAATAAGTCTTATCTATTTCTGAACGTTGCTTATCTACCGCCTCAACTTGCAATGTATTAAAATATCAGCACCACCAGCAGTATAGTTATCGGCAAAAAAACTAACCTCATGAATAAAACAAAGGGCAGATTCAACTCTGAAGTGCATAACATCTTAAGCTGTCATAGCAACCATCTGTTCCGCCATTATTTTAGCGGATGTTTTATATCTTAACTTTTTTCTGGGTCGATCGTTAAGCTGGATAATAACCGCAGACACTTTATTTGCCGAGATTTTTTTGAAGTCCGTCCTTTTCAACCAGTATTGCCGTAACAGACCGTTGGTATTTTCATTTAACCCGCGATGCCATGAGCTGCATGGATCAGCAAAATAAAGCTTTGCATCCAACGCGGCTGCTATCTGCTCATGGTAGGCGAACTCTTTACCATTATCCGCTGTCACCGTCTTAGCGGATTTGTCGTTGATACGCATTGAAACGGTGAAGCTTGTAGCCCTCTCAACGATAGTCACAAGCGCACCGCTATGACCTATTCCAATCACCAAGTCGATTTCCCCATCACCTACACGACTTCTTTCATCGACAATGGCTGGGCGCTCATCAATGCTGAAACGGTTCTTGATGTGCCCACGGCCTGCCTGATGTTGACTTCTAGGTTGGGACGACTTTCCTTTACGGCGTAAATGACTAAATACTGTTCCACCGGCGGCTTTGTCTGCCCAGATATGACAATAAATGGTTTTGTGGCTAAGCGGTTCCTCTCGTTCATCCAGAAGCCAGCCCGATATTTGCTCTGGACTCCACTTCTCACGCAATTTTGATTTAATAAGTTAAATCATGTCAGGCGTCATTTTAAGGGCCTGCGCCGCTTCAGCACGATGCTCATCACTCTTCCGCTGGGCTTGGTGGTGATACACCTGCATTACGCCTGAGTTCACGGCTACTCGCTGATTGGCTCATGCCTATCGTATCTGCTATTGCTTGTTGACTCATTTCGCTTTTCTTTAGGATGTAAATCTGGCATCGTTGCTCGTAGGTCAGTTGCTGGTAGGATTTCATCGTCGCATCTCTTGTCGGAATCTAAACGGTCAGCCTACAGGTCACTGGCCGCTTTTTCTACTCGTTCAAGTTATGCACTTACTTGGTTGAATCCAAGAGTTATAATAATCAAACGCTTCATAATAAGCTTTTAAAAAAACACGGATATCAATTCGTCTTTTCGCCAGGACTTCTGCATTAACTGAGAAGATATCAACAATCTTCCCCGGTATATTTGTTGTGTCAAATATTTTATTGTATTTGCCTGTTTTTAATAATTTAATTGAGTAAGGTGGATAAGTCTGCATAGCATCAATTCGCCCTGCTTCCAGTTCAAGAACCAAATCATCCTGAGATTTACCAATAATGGCTACATCCCTGAAACTCAGCCCTGCACTACTACGTAATGCCGCACCTGCCCCTAGCACATCAACTGTGGCTCCTTCCATACCAACTTTTTCCCTTTTAGTTGGGAAACTGCTTGTATATTTTTCCTCGTAAGTAACATATCTGATCCATTCGATGCATCAGACACCGCTATCAACCTCAGGGGGTGTCCCGTATTCTCAGCCGCTATAAGCATCTCAACCATAGTGCTGGCCATAATGTCGATCTGCCTTCGTTCAAATGCTGGTCTAACATCACCCAGGACATTTAATTCAACCAACTTAACATCTAAACCATGCTTCTTATACAAACCTTTCATTCTTACAAGATAAATAAACTCATACCCTGGCCAGGTATTAAATCCAACACGTAAAGATTTTTGAGGCGCTTTCTGAGAACAGGCAGTAACAAATATAAAAGCTATTACCAACACAACAATTGACACATATTTAGTCATGATAATCTCCATATCACACCCAAAACAAGTTAACTTATGGGATACTTACTAACTAACCTGAACTCGGGATAAGAAGGGAACTAAAAGCCTGAACACCGATCAGTGTAGTGGTCAAGTTTTATTGGAAAGAATTTAAGCCGCATTTTTCAATTCCATTTTTTTCTGGTTAGGTGTTAAATATCCAAGGGTAGAATGCAATCGCTTGTAATTATAAAAACGAATATATTTCTCTACAGCATCCA
>JAFLJQ010000234.1 GCA_022712915.1 Gammaproteobacteria bacterium
TGATGGCCTAATTCGCTAAGATGTCGAGGTAAATGCAACTAAAAATGCAATAAATCATCGTAATTAACAGTGATTCACTATCACTGTTTTATTTTTTTTTAATTTGTTCTGATTTATTGGATATTTAGAGGTGCCCTATAAATTTAAATGGATATTGTATGCCTGGGAATAAAAAATATCGTACCGGTTTTGAAATGAATATGGGGAACCCGCAACACAAGGTCAAGCAACGAACTTCTGCGCGATCTAGCGCTGATCCCTTTTGTATTGCCATTTTGGGTGATTTCAGTGGTAGGGATAACAAACAACAGTATGCTCCCGAGACTCTTGGCAAACGACATTTTATTTCGGTTGATCGGGATAATCTGGAAGAGATATTGACCCATTTTGAGATTAAATTACAACTATGGCTGGAAGAAGATTCTGTTCAGCCCATAGATATTTCTTTAAAAGCACTGGACGATTTTCATCCTGATCAGCTTTATCAGAATGTTGAAATTTTTAGTCAATTACGTGCCTTGCGCAATCGGCTGAAAAATAATAAAACCTTTGCCGAGGCGGCAAAGGAATTACAGTCCTGGCATACAGTTGATGTAACTCAAACTGATTTAAAATCAGAAAAGCCTGTGGCGGATCTGGACTCAACGGTGTCCTCTGAAGGTTTGTTGGCGTCCATGTTTGAGGCCTCACAGAACATGCAATCGGGCACGGGTACTTCATCTGGCTCCGTCATGATCGATAGTCTGGTCAAACAAATTGTGGCTCCCTATGTAGAACCGAAGGCTGACCCGCGTCAGGATGAAATGATTGAGGCGGTGGATCAGGCCATCTCTGCACATATGCAATTTATTCTGCATCATCCTGATTTTCAGGCGATGGAAGCAGCCTGGCGTTCACTGGATTTTCTGGTTCGGCGTGTTGAAACAGGGCAACAGGTGAAATTGTATTTACTGGATATTGCTAAACATGAACTGGAAGTCGAGTTGAATAATGATGATATAACGATGACCGCTTTGTACAAACGTTTCTGTGATCCTGCGCCGGGTGATGTGCCATGGGGTTTGATATTGGGTAACTATCGTTTTAATGATCGAGTAGAAGAGATCATGAGTTTGTTACAGATTGGAGCCGTTGCACGCAAGGCTCAGGTGCCATTTATGACAGCTGCTAGTGAGGCCTTGATTGGCTGTGAGTCATTTGCCTTTACTCCGGATGTAGAGGACTGGAACTATGTCCTTGAGGCGGAAGTCGAGACCGCCTGGTCGTTGTTACGCCAGTCTGATGAGGCAGAATATCTGGTTATGGTTGTTCCCAGATTTTTGCTGCGGACACCCTACGGTAAAAAATCCAGACCGATCGAGGCCTTTGCCTTTGAAGAAATGCCAGAAGTGCATTGTCACAGTTGTTACCTGTGGGGCAACGGCGCTTTCGTTAAAGTAGAGCAAATGGCCCGGGCCTTTATAAAAGATGGCTGGGATATGAATCCGGCTGAGGCCAGCCAGTGCGATGGCCTACCTTTGCACTATTACGTACATGAGGGTGATATGATGGTTAAGCCTTGTGCAGAGATTCTGTTGACGGAGCAGGGGGGGCGCAGGATATTACAGCATGGCTTGATCCCCTTATGGTCCGTGAAAAACCAAGATAGTATTCGTTCGAGTGATTTTAATTTCCTGGCGGGGTAGGTTTTTTTGTTACCTCTAACAATTTATACTCGCAAGCTATTTTTTACTCTTCTATACTTGTAGGTGTATATGTTTGCTCTATTTCCTGAATTGGAGGTGTTGAATGGCAACTGTTGCCGAATTATTAAAAGATAAGGGATCAGATGTCTGGTCAATTGGTCCAGAACAAACTGTATTTGAAGCTATCAAATCTATGGATGAAAAGAACATAGGGTCGCTGACGGTTGTGGTGAAAGGGCGTTTGGTGGGGATTATCTCTGAGCGTGACTATGCTCGCAAAGTAGTGCTCAAAGGGCTTTCATCCAAAAATATTTGTGTCAAAGATATCATGACAACGCATGTATTTCACACCGTACCGGAGCAGGATATTGAGACCTGTATGGTGATCATGACTACGCACCGTATTCGGCATTTACCGGTTCTGGTTGATAAAGAATTGGTCGGCGTGATCTCAATGGGGGATGTGGTCAATGAGATCATTAAGGAACAAAAAGATAAGATCCAGCAACTGGAAAATACAGTGACCTGGCAGGAGTCTTATTAGGGCACTTCTCTAAATGTACTTTCACCCAAGGGGTACAAGTCCGCGATAGCGGCGTCAGCGCCGTGCTCGAACACCTGGACGGCACCTTGTCCTTATTTACGTCATAATACACGGCGGTTCTAGGATTCTGGCTTCATGCTTTATCCAATCTCCTGCTTTGACCGTCATGGATGGAGGAAATGCAAACGAATTGTATGGAACAATCCTTGCCATGCAGTCGTGCGCGCGGAGCTTCCTTGCTCTTACTAAAAAATCACTATTTATAGAAGCGCCCATTAGCCAAAGGAAGGTCTGATTAATTTATTAAGAGGGTTGGGATCGTGTTTTAAAGGGGTGAAGGGATTTGTCCATGCGTGGGTGGTTTTTTTCTGAAAGAGCGAGTGCCAGGGGCATTCGCTTTTTTTGTAGTGGTTTATTATTTTCTGTATATTGGTATATTAGCACTCATGTTTGAAGCACTGATACAAATGGCGGCCCTGATCCTCTGTGGCGTTGTCTGGCGTTATTTGGCTCCAGGGGGACTGGATGCGACAAGTACCCGCACTGCCCTGACGGGCCTGGTTTATTATTTGTTTTTGCCCGCCCTTGTGTTACTGGTTCTGTGGCAAGCACCGCTGGGCGTGGATTCATTTAAGATTGCATTGGTGGCATCAGTGGCGATATTGGCCTCTTTGCTGGTTATGAACGGGCTGTGCAGTTTGTATCGTATGGATGGGCCAACCCGGGGTGCGGCTTTGCTAGCGGCGGCCTTTCCTAATGCAACCTATCTGGGCTTGCCGGTTCTGGAAGCGACCCTGGGTAAAGAGGCGCGCAGCATTGCCATTCAATATGATCTGTTTGCCTGCACTCCTTTGTTACTGACGGTCGGGGCCTGGGTGGCTATGCGTTATGGTAATGTGCCGCAGACAAGGTTGGGGATCAGTAATTTGCTCAAAATCCCCGCCTTATGGGCGGCCTTGCTGGCGGTGATATTGAATAGTTTGGCGGTGCCTGTGCCTGATGGTTTGCGCAACTGGTTGCAAAGCCTCGCGAATGGGGTTGTGCCTTTGATGCTGATATCTTTGGGGCTGAGTTTATCTGTCAGTCGTGAGCACTTTCAATCTATGCACTCGATCCTTCCTGTGCTGGGTATTAAACTGATTTTTATGCCAGCCGTTGTTCTGGTTATTTCTACTGGCCTGGGTATGCAGGGTATGTTACTGCAGGCCGTGGTATTGGAAGCCGCTATGCCAAGTATGGTTCTGGGTCTGGTTCTGTGTGATCGTTATGGTTTGAATAGCGTTGTGTATGCTGCTGCCGTGACGATTTCGACAGCATTTAGTTTTATTACTTTGGCTGTCTGGCATGGAATGGTGTAAGGAAACTTTGATTATTCACTGAGATGAAACAGGCGGATAGAATTTTTAACATTTGTTTAATGTTTAAGTGACCAGAAACCCGACACACATATCACTGCCAGTACTCCACCTATGATCCGTTTAAACATTTGATCGTTTTGCAAAATAGTGTCATGTACCTTCAGGCCAATATAGTGGCCGATTGAGGCAACTGGAATTAATAGCAGAGCATCTATGAAGTAAAGTTTAAAGCCAAAGGTTGATAGAGTTGCCAGTTTAATACTTACCAGAGTGAACCAGAGGACAAACATGGTATTGCGTAATTGGTGAGTGGCAATATTTCGCATGAAAACAGCGACCATCAGGGGTGCACCGGAAAGAGATATCCCGGCCACATAACCGCCTGTGGTTAACAGAAATCGATCTAACCATATATTATGACTGTTTAGTCTGATGTTAAACAACCAAATTGCGGCATAGAAAAGTGTGATGGAATAAATGAATATCACCAGCCACTGAGTGGGCAGGCTAATGAGGCCAAATATGCCGATCAGTGCGCCAGGAATCACATACAGACCGGCTTGTTTGAGGTAGGCCCAATTGACATTATTTAGCCGGGTGCGCAGGGTGAGCCCGGAGAAAAATAAAAGGTGGATGCCGATCATCGGTAGCCAATATAAAGGTTGGTCATAGACAAATAACATCAAGGGCAGGCCAAGGGCGGCACCACCAAAGCCAAGACCGCTACGAATAAAACCGGTCCAGATGAAAAGGAGTCCGGTTAAAATGAGTTGCAGGGGAGTGAAGTCAAATAACATGTGGGTCTATGTTTGGTTCAGTTCGAGTCTAGTATAAACCTAAAATAGATGATCTACTGAATGATTTGCCAACTTGTTAGCGGTAATCACCCAGTATGGCGTGTAGTCTAACGGCCGTTTGGTCATGTCGGTAATATAGCTCGTTATAGATGTTGCTGACGTAGCTCTCCGTTATGCTAAACAAGGGGTCAATTTGTCGAAAATTTTTACAAATAGCTTAATGCTGAGCTGGATGTTGTTTGTAAGCTATTGTTGTTATTGATAAAATTGTTTTGGCATTTAAATTGCCGTCTTGATTATAAAAACGTCATTATAATTTCCTGGGTGTGAGATGATTTCAATAGTTGAACTGGCCACGATGGCCGTGCTGGGTGCAGGATTGCTATTATTGGCACTCCTGCTGCGTAAAAAAAGATAATCAAGACATTTATTTAATCGGTTAACAAGCCTCGTTATGTTGGCGAGGCTTTTATGTTTGCAGTGAAAATACATTGTTGTTGCTTAGAATCTGATAAAATGTAGTCATAATATATTTATATCGGGAATGTGGTATGGCAACAAACTCAACCATTTTTAAAATAGATTTGCAAATTGCTGATTTAGATCGTCATTATTACCATGACCATTTTCTGACAGTTGCACGTCATCCTTCTGAAACTGATGAGCGTATGATGGTACGTGTACTGGCTTTTGCGTGCCATGCCAGTGAGCAATTAGGCTTTGGTAAGGGTCTGAGTACTGAAGATGAAGCTGATCTCTGGGCAAAGACTTTGACTGATGAGATTAATGTCTGGATCGGTGTTGGCTTACCTGATGAAAAACATATCCGCAGGGCCTGTGGGCGATCCAGGCAGGTTTTTATCTATGCCTATGGCGGTAATATGGCAGAAAATTGGTGGCACCAGAATCAAAAGCATCTTAAGCAGCTTGATAAGATTGTGGTGTATCTGGTTCCTGAACAAGCCAGTAAAGACCTGGCCGATTTAGTACAACGAACCATGCAAATACAATGTACTATTCATGATGGCGAGATAATGTTTACTGATGGTAAAATGACGGTGCAACTTGCCTTACAAACTTTAAAACCGGCAAGTTAGAATCAGTTGTTTTGTTAGGGATTTGATTACAGTATTCAATTTTATTGCCGATAATATAATTTGGTTTGTCTTGGCATGAAGCTGTTGTGATTTAGGTATCATGCGTGTAGTGAGTTAATGTGAGGTAGTTAGATGGAGTTATTGGTTTCGATTCTAGCAGGCCAGCTCGACCTGCCGGCATGGGGTTATGTTGTTGTTGCGCTGGCGCTAACGCATATCACTATTGTGTCGGTGACCATCTTTTTGCATCGCCATCAGTCACACAATGCAGTAACACTGCATCCTTTAGTTAGCCACTTTTTTCGTTTCTGGATCTGGTTAACCACAGGCATTGTGACCAAGCAATGGGTAGCGATACATCGCAAGCATCACGCCAAATGTGAAACAGAAGATGATCCCCATAGCCCACAAACTCAGGGCCTCCGAAGAATCCTCTGGCAGGGTCGAGAGGTTTATCAGATAGCGGCTAGGCAAAAGAGTATTCTCCATAAATATGGCAATGGTACTCCTGATGATTGGCTGGAGCGTAATCTCTATAGCCGTTATTCGGTTATCGGTATTCTGATGATGCTGAGTATTGATGTGGTCTTGTTTGGTGCTGTTGGATTAACTATTTTTGCGGTTCAGATGCTCTGGATACCCTTTTGGGCTGCTGGGGTTGTTAACGGCATCGGACATTTCTGGGGATATCGTAATTTTGAAACCCCGGACGCATCACGCAATATTTTTCCCTGGGGTATTTTGATCGGCGGGGAAGAGCTACACAATAATCATCATGCCTATGCTTCATCTGCCCGTTTATCCAACAAATGGTGGGAACTGGATATTGGTTGGTTCTACATTCGCATGTTGTCATTGCTTCGTTTGACCCGAGTGATAAAAATTGCTCCTACGGTTAAGTTGGTTGCGGGCAAACAGTTGATTGATATTGATACCGTTCGTGCGGTGGTGTGCAATCGTTTTCATATTATGAGCTTGTATGGGCGCATGGTTGTTAGACCGGTTATCAATGATGAATGTCAACGGGCAAATGAATATTTCAGGAATCTTTATCTTAGTATTAGCAAGTTGCTTAGCCGTGAAGATCTAAAGCCTGCCGATGCTGAGTCACAACAGGTAAAGGAAGTTTTGGCACATAACCAAACTATTGAGACGGTGTATCGTCTGAAGCAGCAACTCAAGGAGTTGTGGCAGAATTCATCCAGTCAGCAGGCTAGCCGGATACAGCGATTACAGGCCTGGTGCCAGGAAGCAGAACAAACGGGTATTGTTGCTTTACAGGAATTTGCCACTTACTTGAGAGGCTATACACTCAAGTCTGCTATGTAGGCTAAGATGTTTCTGGATTTAAAAGGGGCTGTAGCCCCTTTTTTTATGAAACTATTGGTTAATCAAGGTGCCATATTAAGAATGGCATTATGATAATTGAGATCAATCAGGTGGTGAATAACCGATGTGTGGTTTTTCTGGAATTGTATTTTTAAACAGGCAGCTAAAGGAATCATTTATGCCTGGAATGGATGCCTTTCGCAAGGCCTCCTCTCGGGTTGCATATCGTGGTGATACGGATCACCATGAGGCGATACTGGCTTGTCTGTGGCTGAGCCATTACCGCCTGGCATTTCAGGATGTGTCGAGTGGGGTGCAGCCTATGCGCAGCCAGGATGGCAAGCATATAATTGTTTTCAATGGTGAACTCTATAATCATCTTGAATTGAGAGAAAAGATAACGGCAAAGGCGGGCATTCAGTTTAAGACGCGCAGTGATACCGAAACCATTCTGGAGGGCTGGAAGGCCTTTGGCGAGGCAATTTTTGAAGATTTTGATGGTGAGTTTGCCTTTATTATTTCCGATGCGTCAGGTGAGCAGCTGATAGCCCATCGTGATCACTATGGTGTAAAGCCCTTGTTTTTCTATCTTGATGATATTGATAGCCGACAGTTTGCTCACTATCAGGAACAATATCGTTTTTCCACGCAACGCCTGGAGTTTGCCAGCGAGATAAAGGCCATTACTAGCCAAAAGCATTGGAATCGGGATGGTTTGTTACGTCAGTATGTTGGTTTATATGAACCCATCTGCACACCGTTTGAACAGATCATACAATTACCCCCGGGCGGTATTCTTAAGGCAAGGCGAACCCAGACTGTTTTTGATTGTATTATTGAAACACGTCACCAGCCTGTGCGGCAGTCTGTTCGCGGCCAGCCGGTTGCTGCGGAAGATGATTTTGAAAAGGTATTACATGACTCGGTTGCCGATCGTCTGTTGAGCGATGTTGAGCTGGGCATCTACCTGAGTGGTGGGGTGGATTCAAAGGTGATTGCCTATGAATTGTCTCGGGCAAGTCAAACCACTCAACCTAGTAGGGCGATCAAGTCATTTACCGTGGGGTTTGAACAGGCCGGTTATGATGAAACTGATGAGGCACTGCGTTTTTCACGACACCTTGGCTTTGATCCCCATGTTATTCGTATTGATAATACGGCCTTAAATTACGCCTATCCCCTGGCAGTTGAGACCAGTGAACTGGTTCAGCCCTATACCAACGGTGCCGCTAAATGGTGGCTGAGCCTGTTTGCTCGGCAATATGTGCAGGGTGTGTTTACGGGTGATGGCGCTGATGAGGTATTTTGTGGTTATCCGTCGTATCGCTATGCCAACTGGTGGAAGTTTGTTATGCGCGGTCGTGGTCAGGCTCGTACTGCTGCCGAAGTGGACGAGCTGATAAGACAATATCCATTGGGAACGTCAGCCCGAGATGGCTTGTATGCGGGTCGATTTTCGGCTCATAGCAAAAATCCGTGGCTATCTGGTTCAAGTGCAGAAGGCAATGGCTTAGATTTTATTAATAGCATCAGGATCCTCGGGGTGGCCCATCCCCTGTTTGGTCAGATTCAGGCCATTGCCACCGCCCTGTTGGGTGAAAATGACGCGCTGGACTGGTTGCAGGCGCAGGCCTCATCGGTACAAAGCTGGTTTACCAGTGGCCTGCCGGAGATGGCAGATACAATCTGTGACCCGACAAATGCCCTATTGTTATGGCAAAATTATTTTGCTAAGACACATTTGCCTGTGTTGATTTTGAACTGGGTTGGTGATCGCATGGAGATGGCTAATACCCTGGAAGGGCGTACACCGTTTATGTCAAAACGTCTGTCACGTTTTATGTTTAAGCAGCCCGATCATGCCCTGATCACTGGATTGCGGGATAAAGTGATCTTGCGACGGACTTATGCCAGGCGGTTCCCGGCAGAATTTGCGTATACCCCGAAAAAACAGTTCAATGCCCCGTTTCTAGATTCGGCCCAACTGCTGGAAACCTATAAAACAGATCAGATCTTTGAAAAGACCGGTCTGGCTGAGAATACCGTCTTGGCAAATGTATTGCAGCAGGCAGAACAGTTGACTAAATCCAGACCTTATCATGCTATGAACTTGAGAACGGTTTATCAGACCGCGATAGCTATGAGTATTGTGCATGGCAGTTTGGTTGAGGATAATGCTGCACAACGGGATCCGTTTTTTGAAAATAGTTATCTTGCTACAGCAGGGCCTGTTGAATAGATAGCAGGTAACTGCGGATATCAAACTGTCCTTGCTTAAAAAAGCGGCAGATTTAAGCCTCAGAGCAGGGAGACTAGTTTACTCCATTGGGGAGGGGTATCTGCCGGGCTGGCCAGTGCTAGAAATGAATTTTTAAAGGTGAAATTACAGTTGATGGTGGTTAACCGGAGTCGGTTACTAGATTTTTTGTGTTTGGTTATGGGATATGGCAAGTAAGATATTTGCACACTTAACCCGACAGGGAAATGATAACAATACCAAGTAATATAGTTCCATAAATTAAAATTGAAAATGATTCTGCCTTCATTAAATTGTTCCTTTGTTTGTGTATTAAGCTTTGGTTCTATCGGCCTGTGGGAAAATTTACTTGAGGTCTTTAACGGCTAGTTTAGTTTATTTTATAAACAAAAATAAAGTATCCTGCATTTATTTAAAGAGCCTTAACGTAAAAGATACAAATGTCGTTTTCATACAACACATCGCAACAGGAAATAAACTTGCAATGAAGGCTAATGAGTTAAAAAAAGGCACGGTCTTTCAAATGGATGGTCAGAATATTCTGATTAAACATATACAGGTTCAATCTCCTTCATCACGTAGTGGTAGTACCCTGTATAAAATGAAAGGGCAGAATATTGCGACCCGGCAGAAATATGAGCGTAGTTTTAAAGGCGATGAAGTGGTCGGAGAGGTGGATTTTGTTCGTCGGCCGGTGCAGTGGTTATACCGGGATAGTGATGGTTGCACCTTTATGGACAGTGAAAATTATGAACAGCATATTGTGGCCGAAGAATTGATTGATGAGGAATTACCCTATATTACTGAGGGATTAGAAGGAATTTATGCGCTGATTGCTGATGGTGTCCTGCTGGGGATAGAGTTGCCAACCACGGTTGTGATGGAGATCACAGAATGTTCACCGGGTATCAAAGGTGCATCGGCCTCAGCTCGCTCTAAGCCTGCAACCTTGAGTACAGGATTGGTGGTGCAGGTACCGGAATACCTGACAAAAGGTGAATTGATTAAGATCAATTCTGAAACGGGCGAATACATGTCGCGGGCAAATTGATATAATTTGGTGTGAATATTCTTAAAAAAACCTACGCAGAATCCTGTGAACAGAATTCAGCGTCTATCCTGTCGGTGATTCAGGAGGTGCTGGTTGGCAGTGGCTCATTGTTGGAGATAGGCAGTGGTACTGGTCAGCATGCGGTTACTTTTTCTGCACAGATGCCTCATTTGATATGGCATACTAGCGACCGACTGGAAAATCACGCGGGTATTTTTTTGTGGTTCGATGAATCTGGGCTTGAGAATATTCGGGCACCTTTACTACTTGATGTTACACAAGTAGAGTGGCCGTCTATTGAGGTGGATGGGGTCTTTACGGCGAATACGGTTCACATTATGCATTGGCTGGAAGTTGAGGCCTTGTTTGCTGGAGTTGGACGATTATTATCCGTCGGGGGTCATTTTTTGGCCTATGGTCCGTTTAACTATGGATATCAGTTTAGCAGCGAGAGTAATGCTCGCTTCGATCAATGGTTAAAAGCGCGTGATCCTTTGAGCGGGGTTCGTGATTTTGAAGCTTTGGATAAACTGGCTAATCATGCTGGAATGATCCTGAGAAACGATTATGCAATGCCTGAAAATAATCGTATATTGCATTGGCAAAAACTCTAACATATAGGAAGTGATATGAAATTTATTTTACAACAAGCGCTAGCAATTTTCACAATATGTTTTATCTCCTTGTTTGCCGTCGCAGAGCAAGCTAGGGCGGCGGCACCTGAAGCACCTGCAGAATATAAGCCTGCGGAGGGTAATACAAGTGGCCGTATATATGGCAAGGTAGTGAAGACTATGGATGCCGGTAATTACACCTATGTGCAAGTCAGTGATGGTGAAAAAGAGCATTGGGCTGCGGGTCCAAATATTGTTCTCAAGAAAGGTGATATGATTGGCTTTGATACCGGAATGCCATTTAAGAATTTTGAAAGTAAAACGTTAAATCAAACGTTTAAGATGGTTTATTTTGTCAGTAGCTTTAGTAGTGACCAGCCTGGGCAGCAAGCCCTAGGTTCGGCTGGTAACTCGGCGAATGATCCTCACGCGGGTGCAGGTAAAGCGGCCAGTGCAGTTGCTCTCAAGGGAATTAAAAAAGCCAAAGGCGGTAAAACGATTGCTGAGGTACTTGAACAGAAACAGAAACTGGCTGGCAAGACTGTGTTAGTACGAGGCAAGGTAACAAAATATTCCTCTATGGTAATGAACAAGAACTGGTTGCACATTCAGGACAGCAGTACTGCTAAAGATCTTATCGTGACTACAGATCAGCAAGCTAAAATAGGTGACCTGGTTTTGGTTAAGGGTACTGTTGCTGTTGATCAGGATCTGGGTTCTGGCTATGTCTATGAACTCATTGTTGAAAAGGCTAAGGTATCAGTCGAGTAGTTCAGATGATGGAGGCAAAGCTGGAAGCACTTGAAACCCGTATTGCCTTCCAGGATCAGGAACTGCAAACACTGAGTGATGTTATTGTTCGCCAGCAAAATCAACTTGATATGCTGGCTGAACAAATTCACTTGCTGGAAGGTAAAATGCGAGATATGAATTCTTCTCTGCTCATACCGGAATCAGAAGAGACTCCGCCGCCACATTACTGAATCAGGTCGACACGATTACACGGATGGCATCGAGGCGCAGGCTGGTTGAGTCCAGCAGTTGATCCAGTTTTTGCCATTCATGTTCAAAAAAATGGATTTCTTCTTCACGTACGTTGGGATTCACTTCGTGTAATGCCTTGAGACGATTGATTTCTGTTTCCAGCGTTTGCCTGGTTTGTTGGTGAGCTTTATCTAATATGGCTGGTGCCTCTGCCTGAGCC
Organism: Gammaproteobacteria bacterium; assembly: GCA_022712915.1. Lineage (GTDB taxonomy): Bacteria > Pseudomonadota > Gammaproteobacteria > UBA6429 > Thiohalophilaceae > JAHEDB01. The sequence goes on from JAFLJQ010000234.1 coordinate 11,937, forward strand.
AGTTTTTCATTCTGCGCGATCATTTCTCGCAAGGTCTCTTCCTGGGTGCGAATGACCTTCTTCGCTGTTTCTCTATCGACGTGTAGTCGTGACTCATTGATTAATTCATGGGAAATACGGTTGGTCAGATTTTGGCCGCTATGATTGCTCAGTGTCCGGATGGTGGTTGCGGGTAAATAACGACTGGTCTGAATATCAAGGCTGGAGGCAGGTTCAAGCAGATAAATACACTCAATGAACAGGATGCCCGGTTTGATCTTAGAATGCTTGATAACGGTTAGCGCTGTATTACCTTTCTCCTGAGATAGAATCATCTCAATGGCACCCGTAACAAGCGGGTGATCCCAGCTTATATAGTGCATATCTTCAAATGTTAATGCGGTATCACGGGAATAGGTAATGGTCATACCAGATTCATGGAGTGCCGGAAAGGGGGATTGCATATGATTACCGGGTTGGATGACCAGACTCTGGCTGCTGTGTAATTCACTGTCGATTCCGTAGCAATCAAATACTGATTCAAGATAATTGGGCAAGGCTGATGTGTTATCCAGTTCTATGGCGCGTTGCTGTAGTGCCTCTGCAACGTGGGTGCGACAGGAGTTGTATTCCAATAGAATATCGCGCCCCTTGTGTAGTTCATCATTTAATCGAGCATGCAGGTCTTGTGTCTTTTTGATTAACTGCTGAAAGTCGTCATTAGGTGTTATTTGTGTATGCAAGAGTCGGCTGAGCTCATTTCTTGTCTGTTCAAATACGCTATGCCCGGCAGGGCAGGTTTGCTCGAAGGCGGACAGGCCTTCATGATACCAGTGGGCCATGATGGTCTGCGCAGAGTCTTGTAGATGGGGCACGTGTATCTGAATGGTCTCGGTCTGGCCTATGCGATCCAGGCGACCGATACGTTGTTCAAGCAGATCCGGGTTGAGTGGCAGATCAAACAGAATTAGGTGATGGGCAAACTGAAAATTACGACCCTCACTGCCGATTTCGGAACAAACCAGCACCTGACTCCCTGATTCCATATCGGCAAAATAGGCCGCAGCACGATCCCGTTCTACAATGCTCAGGCCTTCATGAAATACCGCGGCATGAATACCGGATTTGGTTCGCAGCATATGTTCGATATCGAGCGCGGTGTCCGCGCTGGCGGTAATGACCAGGACCTTGGCCGGTTTGAGTTGTTTGAGTTTGTCTGCTAGCCAGCTCATGCGCGGATCGATATCTGTCCAGATGGCGGTCGATTTTTCTTCACTTACTTGATATAGAATTTCCGGGCAGAGCAACAATTGTGGATTGCTTAAGGTGCGATCATTAAAATCTGTCAGGCAATTTGCGTAGGCAGCAGGTAGTGGTAACGGATATAAGTGGGCCTGTCGTCCCGAAAAGCCTTTTACTGTTGCTCGTGTATTGCGGAATAACACACGCCCGGTACCGTGACGATCAAGCAAGTGTTCCACCAAGCATATCTTGGCCGTTTCATAGGCGGGATCCTGGATATCCATGACCTGTACTTTTTTGAGCAGAGCCTTATTATCTCCTTCTTTTAAGGTGCCTTGTAATATTTCGATGGATGATTTACTCAAAGGCTTGTCTTGCATGAGTTCTTCAACCGCATGGGCGACTGGTTCATAATGTTTTTCTTCTTCGATAAAACTGTCGAAATCAGGAAAACGATTCGGATCCAGTAATCGAAGACGGGCAAAGTGACTTTCTTTACCCAGTTGCTCGGGCGTAGCGGTTAATAATAGGATCCCGCGAGTTTGTTCTGCCAGTTGCTCAATGGCCAGATATTCTGGACTGATCTGTTTAGGTGACCATTGCAAGTGATGGGCTTCATCGACAATCAGCAAATCCCATTCTCCTGCCAGGGCCTGTTGCAAGCGGACAGGATTGGCCAGCATAAAGTCAAGGCTGCACAGTACTAATTGTTCGGACTGAAAAGGATTAGCGGCTTTATTGTTGCTATCACCAAACTCATCGAGATCACCTTGCTCAATTGAAGCACAGCGTTGCTCATCGAAGATACTGAAATATAGATTGAAGCGACGCAACATTTCTACCAACCATTGATGAATCAGGCTATCGGGGACAATAATTAATACCCGTCTGGCCCGTTCGGTAAGCAGTTGCTGATGAATAATAAGACCTGCTTCAATGGTTTTGCCTAGACCAACTTCATCTGCCAGTAGTACACGAGGTGCGTATCGATTGGCGACTTCGTGAGCAATATACAACTGGTGAGGGATCAGGCTGGTGCGAACGCCAGTCAAGCCGCGTAAATCTGAATGAGCGAGGCGATTGGCATGCAACAGTGTCTGATAGCGTAATTCAAACCATTTGTCTTTATCGAGTTGTCGAGTGAGTAGTCGATCCAGTGGCCGGTTTAGTTGAATAAAATTATCTAGCTGAGCCTCATTTATTGAGGCCTGGTGATTATCTTGTTTGTATCCACTATAAGTCAGGATCCCATTTTGTTCATGAACATCAGTTATTGACAAGATCCAGCCTTCATGAGTTGCGACACGATCACCGGCAGCAAATCTGACTCGTGTTAAAGGTGCCGTTTGTTGTGAATAGACACGGGTTTCGCCCGTGGCCAGAAACAGGATAGTGACGGTTCGGTGATCTGACGTGAGTACTGTTCCCAGGCCCATGTGTAATTCAGTTTCACTTATCCAACGTTGACCGGGTACGAAATCGTGCACTGCTGACTCCTGTTGTTGGGATATTAGTCCTGAAAAATGAGCGCGTAATAGTAGAGGAAACAAGTGGTGTGAATCAATTGCTAATCTGTCCTAAATTAAAGAACTTGAAGAATTTAACCGATATCAGGGATAGTGACAGATAAATTAAATGTCACAAACCGTTACACTAACAGGATTTTCTATGGCGAACACTGAATATGATTTTGCAACGGGTAAGATTGTTGACTTGGCGAAACGTAAAGCGATTATCTTAATTGGTGACATGAATGGAGCGGAGCCATTGGTTGACTTATTGCGTAAATCCCGTTATCGCATGCTGGGTCTTACCTCTGATAGTGCCGTTGCCCTTGAACTTGTTCGTAAACATAAAGCGGGTGTTATTTTTATTGATACCGAGATTTCCGGAATTGATGTTAATGAAATCCTGGCACATCTTAAAAGACGCTTCCCTGCTTTTAATGCCATAATGATAAGCAGTAAGGTGTCCAAAGAGGATATTGTTTCAGTTAGTGGCCTTGGAGCTGTAGGTTATTTGACCAAGCCATTGCAAGAAGAAGCCATACGTCGCGGTATGTCTCGGGTTGTTTTGTAAATATTTATTTGTGTGTCGAAATAATTCTACTTGAAAACAGGATGATTTTTTGTTTCACTATGCACCCTTAGGGCCGTTAGCTCAGTTGGTAGAGCAGGTGACTCTTAATCACTTGGTCGTAGGTTCAAGTCCTACACGGCCCACCAATTTAATCTCCGGATATTTTATACCCTGTAAAATCCAAATTTAATAATGGGGTTACATCGGATTACCGACAACCTGTATAATCAGTCCTTATATATTTGCGAAAGTGGCGGAATTGGTAGACGCGCTGGATTTAGGTTCCTGTGCCGTAAGGCGTGAGAGTTCGAGTCTCTCCTTTCGCACCAATTTTATTAACATATTGTAATACAAGTAATTTATTCTTTTATTGAGGTATATTATGCAAGTTTCTGTTGAGTCGGAGGGTGGTCTGCAACGCAAATTAACCGTAGCCGTACCGGAAGATACCATTGAGCAAGCTGTGCAAACTCGGCTGCAAAATCTGACCCGTACGGCAAAGATCAAGGGATTTCGGTCTGGCAAGGTGCCTCTGAAGGTTGTAAAGCAGCACTACGGTATTCAGGTACGGCAGGAAGTGTTGGGTGAAGTCATTCAGTCATCATTTTATGAAGCCGTTAGTCGTGAGAAGTTACGTCCTGCCAGTTCACCCAATATAAGTACCCAGCAGGCAGAATTTGGTCAGGGGCTGGAATACACGGCGACCTTTGAGGTCTATCCTGAAATTCAAGTGGCTGATATCTCGGGTGTAACGATTGAAAAGCAGGTTTCAGACATAGCCGATAGTGACCTGGATGAAATGATCGATACCATTCGTAAGCAACAGATTCAGTGGGACGTGGTGGATAAGGTCGCAGAAACAGGCGATCAGATTACTGTTGACTTTAAAGGAATTATTGATGGCGAGGCCTTTGATGGTGGCACTGGTCAGGATATGTCGGTTGAGATTGGCAAGGGCAGCATGATTAAGGGGTTTGAGGAAGGACTGGTTGGCCTCAAGCTTGATGATGAAAAGACACTTGAATTGACCTTCCCTGAGGAATACCACGCAAAAAATTTGGCCGGTAAAGATGTGCAGTTTGAAATCAAGGTAAAGAATGTTAAAGCAGCTAAACTGCCTGAGATAGATGAAGAGTTTGCCAAGGCTATGGGTATAGCCGACGGCAATATTGAAAAAATGCGTGAAGCGGTTAAAAACAACATGCAGCGCGAACTTGATGCGCGCATGAAAAGCAGTGTTAAACAGGCTGTTATGGATAAATTGCTGGAAACAAATAAAATAGACATACCAGAAGCCTTGATTCAAGAGGAATCTCAGGTACTACTTAAGCAGATGCAAAGCAATTTAACGCAACAAGGTATGCAGCAAAGTCAGTTAAGCCTGGATGCTTCGATGTTTAAAGGTCAGGCAGAAAAACGTGTTGCCCTTGGCTTGATTATGACCGAGCTTGTTAAGCAGCAACAAATCAAAGCTGATGCTGATAAGGTTCGAAATTTTATTGAAGAAATGGCCAGTACTTATGATAAGCCAGAGGACGTCATTAAATGGTATTATGGTGATAAGCAGCGTATGGCTGAAGTGGAGTCTATAGTAATGGAAGAACAGATTGTTGACTGGGTATTGGGTCAATCAAATATAGAAGAAAAAGCGGTTTCTTTTAATAAAATGATGTACCCTGAAAAAAAATAAGTGGTTAGGCAACGTTTCAAGTATAAAGGAAAATGAACTGTGACCGATAAAAATAATAGTGGTGAAGGTTTCGGTGTAACCAGTCAGCTGGTACCGATGGTGGTAGAGCAGACCTCACGTGGTGAACGTGCCTATGATATCTATTCGAGACTGCTGAAGGAACGGGTCATATTTCTGGTTGGCCAGGTCGAAGATCACATGGCTAATCTCGTTGTAGCGCAATTGCTATTTTTAGAATCGGAAAATCCGGATAAAGATATACACCTATATATTAATTCTCCGGGTGGATCGGTTACAGCAGGTTTGTCGATCTACGATACTATGCAGTTTGTCAAACCTGATGTGAGTACCATGTGTATTGGTCAGGCTGCCAGTATGGGAGCGGTCTTGTTGGCAGGTGGTGCAGCGGGTAAACGGTATTGTTTGCCCCATTCACGGACTATGATTCACCAGCCACTGGGTGGTTTCCAGGGGCAGGCGTCAGATTTTGAAATCCATGCCAAGGAAATACTGGGAATTCGGGAACGTTTGAATGAAATTCTTGCTAAACATACAGGGCAACCAATGGATCGTATTCAACAGGATACTGACAGGGACTTTTTTATGAGTTCAGCTGAGTCAGTTGAATATGGTTTGATTGATGAAGTCATGGACATGCGCAGTAGCGGTAAGACAGAAGGAAAAAAATAGCCTAAAGTTATCAATAGAAAACGGAAGGTTGTGAGTTTTCCAAAAGTTACAAAATGGACTTGCAAGAATGGTGATTTATGTGCATGGTTAATGCAGGGCAAGTCTTATATGGAGTGAGGTTAGAGAGATGAGTGACAACAAGAACACCACGGGTGAAAACGGCAAGCTGTTATACTGCTCGTTCTGTGGCAAAAGTCAGCATGAAGTCCGTAAGCTGATTGCTGGGCCATCGGTGTTCATTTGTGATGAATGTGTCGAACTTTGTAATGATATTATTCGTGAAGAGGTGCAGGAACAGGCCTCATCGGTCACGGGCAGCAAGTTACCAACTCCGCATGAAATCAATGACAGTCTTGATGAATACGTCATCGGCCAGGAAAGAGCAAAAAAAGTCCTCTCTGTAGCTGTATATAACCATTATAAGCGTTTGGAAACGACCCAGAAGAAAGATGACGTTGAATTAGCTAAGAGTAATATTCTATTAATCGGTCCTACCGGTAGTGGTAAAACCTTGTTGGCCGAAACTCTGGCCCGTCTGCTCAATGTACCTTTCACTATTGCCGATGCCACCACCCTGACTGAGGCCGGTTATGTGGGTGAAGACGTTGAAAACATCATCCAGAAATTATTGCAGAAATGTGATTATGATGTAGATAAGGCCCAGACCGGGATCGTTTATATAGATGAAATCGATAAAATTTCCCGCAAATCAGATAACCCTTCAATTACACGTGATGTATCCGGTGAGGGCGTACAGCAAGCTTTGTTGAAACTGATAGAAGGTACAGTAGCATCTGTGCCCCCGCAGGGTGGACGCAAGCATCCGCAACAGGAATTCCTGCAGGTGGATACCAGCAGTATCCTTTTTGTCTGTGGCGGTGCTTTTGCCGGACTAGAACGTATTATCCGTGATCGTTCTGAAAAAGGCGGTATCGGTTTCGGTGCAGAGGTCAAGAGCAAGGATGACCAGAAGAGCCTGAGTGATGTGTTGCACTCGGTTGAACCGGAAGATTTAATTAAATTTGGGCTGATACCTGAATTTGTCGGCCGCCTGCCCGTAGTGGCCACTCTGAGTGAGCTGGATGAGGATGCTCTGATCCAGATTCTTACTGAACCGAAGAATGCGTTAACCAAGCAGTATCAAAAAATGTTCGAAATGGAGGGTTGTGAGCTGGAGTTTCGAGAAGAGGCCTTGCGAGCAGTTGCCCTGAAGGCCATGGATCGTAAGACTGGCGCTCGTGGTTTACGCTCTATCCTTGAGTATGTTTTGCTCGATACGATGTACGATCTCCCTTCGCAGGAGAATCTTGAGAAAGTGGTTATTGATGAATCTGTCATTGAAGGTGATGGCAAGCCGCTAATGCTCTATAAAGGCAAGGAAAAACGTGTCGCGTCATCTGACGAGTAAAAGCACTGAAATACTACAGAGCTCGCGTGGTTATGCGGGTATTTTTATCAAGCCGTTGCAAAAGGACTGTTGAAAAGGTTTGTGTGCGTCCCCAATACATGCCTGAGCAGTTAACTCAATTCAACCTCAACCTGTGAGTATATCTAATGTCACAAGTGATCGATGATCAAATGACGACCATACCCATCTTGCCTTTGCGTGATGTAGTAGTCTATCCGCATATGGTTATTCCACTTTTTGTAGGACGGGAAAAATCCATCAAGGCGCTTGAGACGGCGATGGAAAAAGACAAGCAAATTTTACTGGTGGCACAAGTAAGTGCAGCGCAAGATGATCCTCAACCTGAGGATGTCTATCGCATTGGCACAGTATCCAGTATTTTACAGTTACTCAAACTGCCCGATGGCACGGTCAAGGTTCTGGTTGAAGGTAATCGCCGCGCTAAGGTTTTGCACTTCATTAGTGAAGATGATTTCTTTTCTGCCCAGGTGGTTAATATTGAAGATACTACCCTGGATGATCGTGAAGCTGAAGTATTAATTCGTTCGCTGACAACCCAGTTTGATCAGTATGTAAAATTAAACAAGAAGGTTCCCCCCGAAATTTTAAGTTCCTTGTCCAGTATTGATGATCCTGGTCGTTTGGTAGATACCATCGCGGCACACATGTCATTAAAAATTGATGAGAAACAAAAAATTCTTGAAATAGATGGTATGCGTGAACGTTTTGAACATCTGATGGGTATCATGGAATCTGAGATTGATCTGTTGCAGGTTGAAAAGCGCATTCGTGGCCGTGTTAAACGCCAAATGGAAAAGAGCCAGCGTGAGTATTATCTGAATGAGCAAATGAAAGCCATTCAGAAAGAGTTGGGTGACATGGACGACGTACCTAATGAAATTGAAGATCTGGAGCAAAAAATTGAAAAGGCTGGTATGTCAAAAGAGGCTAAGACCAAGGCCAAGGCTGAAATAGGCAAATTGAAAATGATGTCGCCCATGTCGGCGGAAGCCACCGTGGTCAGGAATTATCTTGACTGGCTGGTGAATGTGCCCTGGAAGAAACGTAGTAAGGTGCGTCATGATTTGGCCGAGGCGGAAAAGGTTTTGGAAGAAGATCATTATGGTTTGGATAAGGTCAAGGAACGTATTCTTGAGTATTTGGCTGTGCAACAACGCGTCAAACAGATGAAAGGGCCGATTCTTTGCTTGGTGGGGCCACCCGGTGTAGGTAAAACCTCGCTGGGTAAATCTATTGCTCGCGCAACGCATCGCAAATTTATGCGTATGTCTCTGGGTGGGGTGCGGGATGAGGCTGAAATACGCGGTCATCGTCGTACCTACATTGGTTCCATGCCTGGAAAAATTGTGCAAAATTTATCCAAGGTAGGAACTCGTAACCCGCTTTTTTTGCTCGATGAAATCGACAAAATGGCCATGGACTTCCGAGGTGATCCCGCCTCTGCTTTGTTAGAGGTTCTGGATCCAGAGCAGAATAATACGTTTAATGATCACTATTTGGAAGTGGATTATGATCTGTCAGAGGTGATGTTTGTGGCGACATCGAATTCTATGAATATCCCTGGTCCACTACTGGATCGCATGGAAGTAATTCGCCTAGCAGGTTACACTGAAGATGAGAAAATCAATATAGCTAAACAATATTTAGTTGGTAAACAAATAAAAAATAACGGTTTGCAGGATAATGAACTGAGTATTTCCGAAGATGCTATTCGTGATATTGTTCGTTATTATACTCGTGAAGCTGGTGTTCGAAACTTGGAACGAGAGATTGCCAAAATATGTCGTAAGATTGTGAAGGAAGTTTTGCTTAAGCCTAGGGACAAAAAAATTGTTGTTTCGTCCAAGAATCTGGAAAAATATCTTGGTGTGCAGCGTTTTCGTTTTGGTTCCGCTGAAGAGAATGATCAGGTTGGTCAGGTAGTTGGGTTAGCTTGGACGGAAGTGGGGGGAGAATTGCTGACGATTGAGACAGCTGTCATGCCGGGTAAAGGCAAAACCAGTGTGACTGGGCAGTTGGGCGATGTTATGAAAGAATCCATTCAGGCAGCGATGACGGTTGTTAGAAGTCGATCTGACGTATTGGGTATCGATGACGAAATATTTGAGAAAAAAGATATTCATGTCCATGTACCAGAAGGGGCTATTCCCAAGGATGGTCCAAGTGCTGGTATTGGAATGTGTACGGCCTTGGTGTCAGCTCTGACCAATATTCCAGTACGAGCAGATGTGGCTATGACGGGTGAGATTACCTTGCGTGGAGAAGTCCTGCCGATCGGTGGTTTGAAGGAAAAATTGTTAGCTGCACATCGTGGTGGAATAAAGACGGTCTTGATCCCGGATGAAAATCGCCGTGATTTGACCGAGATTCCAAAAAATATCCTACAGGATATGGATATCAAACCGGTTAAATGGATTGATGAGGTTCTGGAAGTTGCATTGCAGCACAAGCCTGAAGCAAAGGATAAAAGTAGTGGTGAACCTATTGTAAAGCAAGATAAACCATCTAAGTCTGGTAAGGGAGGGTCTATCCGGACTCATTAATTTTTATAAACCTTAAAATAACCGGCTAGATATGATTGAGTGGTTTTCACCCGATACTAGCTGGTTTTTTTATGTAATTGAACCAACGCTTATGTTAAGCTTAAAAATATATAGTTTTCTCGATTACTTGCTTGACCACTCATCAACTCGGTTGGTATAAGTTTCATTGTTAAAAATAACATTTGACGCTATCCTGTGGCGTTTCGTTTATTACTACCTAAATTAAGGGGAGCACTAGTGAATAAAGCAGAACTAATTGATGCGGTTGCCGAGGGTGCCGACATTTCCAAAGCCGATGCTACTCGCGCGGTTGATACTGTGGTTGATCAAATAACCAAAACTTTACAAAAAGGTGAACAAGTGACTTTGATTGGTTTTGGTACCTTTGCAGTTAAAGATCGGGCGGCTCGTACTGGACGTAATCCACGAACCGGTGAACCACTTAATATCCCCGCGTCAAAGGTTCCAGGATTTAAGGCTGGTAAAGCGCTGAAGGATGCCGTAAACTAGCGCGCCATTGCAGTACAAGAGCGGGTGGTTAGCTCAGCTGGGAGAGCATCGCCCTTACAAGGCGAGGGTCGGGGGTTCGAACCCCTCACCACCCACCAAGTTAGGACCGGTAGTTCAGCTGGTTAGAATGCCGGCCTGTCACGCCGGAGGTCGCGGGTTCGAATCCCGTCCGGTCCGCCATATTAAATATAACAGTTTACATTGCTCGATCAGAGTACATGATACGAAATGTAGAGAAAGACGG
>JAFLJQ010000022.1 GCA_022712915.1 Gammaproteobacteria bacterium
GTCCATTTTTTTGATCCTTTTCCTGCCACAACCTGGGTTGTGGGTCAGTCCTTTGCTCTTCGGCAGTCCTGCCGCCCAGTGAAAACGGGCCGGTGACGTTACGAACGGGTTACCATTTAACCAGACGCCTTTATCGGAGCAAATTTATTTGTCGTGAACGGATGATTATATCCTTGTTTTGTACATTATTATTCCATATAAATCATGTGGCTTATAGCTTTAAATACCGCCAAATTGATGCCATGGCTTAAAAACCAAGTGTGATGTTATTCACCCTTTCATTTTTTTAATCTAACTTATAATTGGAACAATTCCAAGGTCTTCAATAGAACACCATAGCCATTCATACAGCAGACAAATTGGTTTAATTACCGAACGGCTTGATACGGCCTAAGCCATCGGTCACGTCACCGCCCTGTGGTCCGGCGAGGGCATAGGGTAGCCAGACAAGGTTACTAAACAGCAGCGTAAATACACCGGCTTGCAAATATGCCAATGCATAACGTACTTGATTCAAAATCGATTTATTCATTTCCCTAACCCCTGTAACACACCGTTTTTATTTATATACACGGCCCTTGCAGGTCGCTAATTTTCTCGTTCCCATGCTCTGAGACTGTGAAAGTATTCAAACTGTATTTGTTTTTAAATAATTTGGTTTACGTAGAAGCCTTGAGAGCAACGATCTCTAATTTTTAGTGGCTTAAGCATTACCAAAATTCGCAAATATTTTGATACTTTCACAGTCTCTCTGCGTGGGAATGCATACACCTGTTAACACTTTCTCGTTATTTTAGAATACTCGCTTATATTTTGTTGGGGTTCACATACTCTCCCCAACCGAGGCATTACCATTCTAGAAAACAATGTTCATCCAGCCCAAAAATATTTGTCAAACAGTATTCCTATAATAAGAAAAAAAAGACTAACCAAGGATAAAATAAAGCTTGCAACAAAAGGCCATTTAAACTTAGCATCAAATTGACAAACGATTTCGTCTAGGCTGTTTTTTTTTGCACTCCATTTCCAAATAAAGGCGCTGGCATAATTTGGCACTCTGAGCATCAAAGAAAATATACTGTCATTTGAAAATTCACACCCATAGACCAATCGATCAATTTGTTTTATTCTTGTTCTACCAATATAAAAAATCAAACCGATGGCAATAAAACCAGAAATAATAAACAATCCAGCAAAAATAAATGATATAAGCATGTCCAATGACATCATTTAGCTGCTCCTACCGATATACAAAGTCATAAACAGCTTCACTTTTTTCTTTCATATAATTACTGGCATAACCTCCCCCAACATATCCACCAACAGCACCAACTACAATGCCACACCATAACAAACTCGTACCTGCCGTTGGAAGACTAAATAATAGATTACATGCACCATAAGCTGCCATGTAACCACTTATACCACCACCTATAATATTCCCCGTTAATCTTCCTCCTTCCCCAAACGAAGTCCGGGCACACCCCTTACCCTCACCCACTGTGCACGCCTCATGTATTTTCACTGCACTGTGCCCAACATCCAGCCCTATTGCAGCATAACCACCGATTCTCAAATTTTTTGAAAGTCTGGCGACCTTAGCAAAGTTCTTTGAAAATCCCGGCACGTCATTCACCGCATAAGGTTGCTGTTTCCATTGGTGTAGGGCACTTTTGCTACTTAGGCCCAGGCTCTTTTTAACCTGCCCTTGATCAAAGCTAAAACCCAATCTGGATTCACCTATGAGGGAGTGCAGGGTGCTATTGAGTCGGGCAAACAATGCTTTACGTTTCTGGAAAAACTGCGGATTCTTCAGACCCCCGGTTGTGGTATAGGTTTTGACATACAGATCATTAATTTGTCTGAGTATACCTTCGATATTTTTAACATGACGATTAAAATAAACCATACCTGCACCGACCCCGGCACTGCCCCATTGAGTCGAGTTGCTTAACAACTGGTAATTCTCGGCCATAATCCGTGCCTCTTCCTGACTGAGTTTGGCCAGTGTTTCATCTACCTTTTTGGCCGCTTCGGCCAGGTCGGCTTCAAACAGGGTGCATTGCTGACTGTTGGGTGGAGTGATGACCACCATTTGGCCCACCCGAACACGGTTATCTTTCAAATGACGGTTGATGGCCTTGAAGTGGTCAACCGCAGGTTGACTCGGTTGACTATAGAGCGAACGGATCACGTTATCGACTGACTGGTTTTTTTTGGAAAAATGATAAAACATCTCCCCTGGTGCACTGGCAAATTTTGGCATTTTTTTCTCCTGTTCCTTTTTCCCTTTCTTAACAATAATTGTGGCTGTGATTATTATCAACTCGTCTGTTTTTAAACATACCTGATTAAAGCAAAATTTTGTGTTCAAATGCTGTTTGTCTTTATTAAATCATTTTCCTGTGATGCCCGCTATGTTTCGGTGCTATTCAACAAGATTATATATAACCATCATCATTTTTTTAAAACTCATTCAAAGTCACCAATCACTGAATAACTGCCATTGGTAAACCCAACAACAAAGCGATCATCTGCAAAAGTATCGGTCTTAGTCGTCCCCAGGCCAGTGTATGTCCCGTTTACTGCCTCATTATCAGTACACCCCAAAAAAACAATTGTGAAATGGTAAAGATTTGTGCCCGGAATTTCTTTGATTGTGCCTGAACTAGATTTACAACTTGCCAAATATGAAGTAGCACTTGCGGTGAAATGAGTTATAGTACCGGCGTCATCCACAGAAATATCAACACTGTTGAGTAATTCGGTAAATATTCCAAGAGGTGATCCAGAAACTGACAAAGCCTTCACCTTTGATATCATCGCTGAATCACCATTATTATCCGCATAATCTATGAGCAACGTACCATTATATAAATCCCCGGTGGTACCGGTAATCTTCCCCTCAATTGTCGAGCCTTCTGTAATGGTGCCCGTAATTGTGGCGGCATCAGTTACCTTGACGCCCTCTTTATAGACCTTCACCGTTGCCGTATAATTATTTTCGGTAATAGTGATGTCACCGTCATAGGTTAGTTCTTTCGACCAACTAAAAAGAATTATTCGATTGTTGTAAATCAGTGCCTGGAAGTCACTTGCTGCCGTTATTTCAGAAATAGTGCCATTACCATAATACCCTGTTGGATTGGCATCCGGTGTCGGCACCGGCGCAGGCGCGGGATCATCACTTTCCCAAAAACAGCCGGGTAACACAGCCAGCATTAATAGTGATAAAAAAACAAAGGAAACTCGGCGGATGTCAAAAAGCGCGTTCATGGTAAGACTCCATATATATAGGTGTAAGTGATGTCAAAGCGTGTGCAAGCATTTAGACAGGTGTGAGAAAACCCGCCAAAAGGCA
>JAFLJQ010000205.1 GCA_022712915.1 Gammaproteobacteria bacterium
ATCCGTCAGGACAAGCGAGTCATCAACAAGGCGATCTATCTGGCGCTGGGGATCAACCTAGAGGGTCACAAAGAGTTATTGGGGATGTGGTTGTCTGAGAACGAGGGTGCAAAATTCTGGTTGTCGATTTTAACCGAGTTACAAAATCGGGGTATCAAAGATATCTTCATTTCCTGTGTCGACGGCTTAAAAGGCTTCCCAGAGGCGATTAATACCGCCTACCCTAATACCAAAGTACAACTTTGTATCGTGCACATGGTGCGTAATTCACTCCGTTTTGTATCCTGGAAAGATCGTAAGGCGGTGGCCACAGACCTCAAAAAAATATATTCATCCCTAACGGTAGAAGAAGCTGAACGGGAGCTCACTCATTTTGGTGAGAGCTGGGATATGAAATACGCCGCTATCTCAAAATCATGGAATGAATGCTGGCCCAATTTAATCACGCTTTTTGACTACCCAGATGAAATCCGAAAAGTTATCTATACCACTAATGCGATTGAGTCCCTAAACAGCGGGATCCGTAAAGCGATCAAAAATCGAAAAATATTCCCTCATGACAATTCAGCATTGAAGGTGGTTTGGTTGGCCATTCAATCAGCATCAAAAAAATGGACGATGCCACTTCATCATTGGAATTTTGCACTGAATCGGTTTATGCTTGAATATCAGGGCCGGTTACCGAGAGGTTTCTAGCATTGACCAACCGGGCAGTTACACAGAATTATTTACAGGGTCAAAAGGCATGAAAAAACACTTAATAAATTGTTTAAATATCAGGGCAAAATAGGCTTATGTCATTTGAGCAAAAACGGTTCGTTGTTTAATTTAATGCCAGGTTATGCGCAACATAGCATTAATGTTTCGGTGTTAGATCTTAAATCGTGCAGTCATTGCTCCCCCTGTCCGCAAGTTTCATTATGTTTCCATTTGAAGGCTGTTTTTGTGGGGGAATTGTGCCAAAATTCAGGTCTTAATTTTCCTGTTATTTGATTGCTTGACGGAGTGTTTGCTGTGAGTTTACGTTTTTTTACCTTGCTGTTATTCGTTTTTGGTTTATTCGCTTGTTCGGAACCGCCTTATACTAACCTGGATAATAAAGAGTTGCAGACCTTGCTCTCAGAGGGGGTGCCTATTTTTGATGTACGTCGACCGGATGAGTGGCGACAGACGGGTGTGATTAAGGACAGTCAACTGTTAACCTTTGTTGATGGTCGAGGTCGCGTGATAGAGGATTTTATGCCGCGATTGACCCAGGCCGTGGGGAAGGATGATCCGGTGATTCTCATTTGCCGGACGGGCAATCGGACATCGCAACTGGCAAGACATCTTGTCGAGAAGATGGGTTACACCAAAGTCTATAATGTAAAAGACGGTATTACAAAATGGGCGCGTGAAGGTTTGCCTGTGAGTCGTGTGGGTGGTTAAGCTCTACTATGCGAGTTTGCGCATGTAGAAATGTACCATGATTTTTGACGGGGTGTTGAATTCGTCGAATGCTTCGTTTTATTGAGTTCCCTTTTGTTTTTATGTAAAAAAAGGAGGCGCTATGCGCCTCCTTTTTGTCTTCATAACCTGTACCGTTACATTACGGTATAACATCTAGTTCAATTGTAACCGCTAAAATAGATATTAAATTTGATATGTCAGCTATTAACGCTGTTTCTTATTTCGGGCGTGTTTAAGTTGGTGTTCGGCCAACGGATTGTTTTTGTTTCATTACGGCATTATCAATTGAAAATCAGCCTTGGCTACTGAGATGCCATTGACCATAATTTCCACGGTATGTAAGCCCGGGTAATATACGCGAGTGGTGATTTTTTTGATGGCATGGTTTTTTGTTGAGGTGAGTGTTTTTTTAGCGGGCAGTGTTGTTGTTCGCCATTTGAATACTTTTGGCGATGTCTTGCCGCTGGCCTTCTGGTGGTGAATGATGTAGTCAATCATTAAGGCTTGGTCTTTGTTCAAGTCTGAGCTAATGCTCAGCGTAAACTGCAAGGCGTCACCAAATACAACTTTGGGTGTTAATATGTCGATACTTGTTGGTTTAATCTTTGGTGGTTTGAAACCTAATACCCGTAATGTTTTTTTATGACCACTTTTGATTAACGTCCGGCAGGCATGTCGAATTAATTTTTTGCGTTCCTGGCTCGCCCCTTGTATCCACCGAGCCGCAATTTCTGCCACGAGATCAGGGTGATCTTTGGCAATATCATTTAGGTTGTTTGCAACCGAACGTCGTACATATTCTTCTTTGTCATCTTTAAGCCGTTCCAGTAACTTGATAACCGGTGCGGGGTCTTTGATGAAAATAGGTAAGCTCATTGCCCAGGGGAGCCGTGGCCGGATTCCTTCAGACACTAATCGGCGTACATGTCGATTGTCATCAGTCGTCCAGGTTTTCAATACGGATAATGTTTTTTTTGGAAATTTCAGGATAAAAAAACGAATCCCAAATTCGGATGACATACGTTTGGTTATTTCCTTGAACAGCGTCATCGATAAATCAAAGTGATCATGTCCATGTAGTCCCACATAGTGTGTCAGTGACATGACTGCCCAACCGGTAATACCCGTAGCATCCTTTGTATCTGTGGAAATAGTATCGTCTGACGGAGAGCCTAGACTGGTGAGTATGATTTTGCTCGCTTTTTTAAAATCTGTCGGGAGATACTCCACCATGGTTTCAGTGATTTGCTCAGTACGTGCTTTTAATTCAAGTGAATTTAGATTTTTTGTGGCTGCGGATACAAATCCTTTGCGATCAAATTTAGGCCATTGCTTATGAAAATGCGTTGCCATGTCCTGAATAACGTCTTTGTTCAGTAAATTTTTAAAAGGCTCTGTCATGTGGTCCTCTTTTTTGATGGGCTCTGCGCATAAGGTGTTGAGTAAAGATATCAATCATAGCAATGCCTTACTGACAGCATTATGTCAGTAGAAAATATATGAGGTGCGCTTTTTTTGTTATGCCTAATGACCAGGAACCTTGTCAGATATTTGGGATAAGACGTATTTAAATATATAGTTAATTCAATAGGTTAATGGTTGGTTATGGCTTTTGTTTGGGGTGTTGCTAAGTTGACTGTCCCGTTAACCTGTTTTAACTTTGGCCCATTTTTGGCTTGAATCAGCAGGGGGGATCAATCTTGGTATGAAAGTGAATCAGGCTTCTAGGTCTTTGATGATGCTCATGTATTGCTCGATAGTTTCTTTCTCGGTTTCTTTGTCGGCATGTTTCATGAAGCGTTTTATTTCTTCGAGTGCTTCTTCGTGACGAGTCAGCTTCCATAGGGTGTTAAACAGTGCGATGGAGTATTCGCCTTTGCCGGGGGCCTCCAGAACCAGACGCTCAAATACCATTTCTGCTTCGGTGTATTTTGCCAGGCTAAAGTAAGCGCCCCCTAACATGATGAGAGCGGTCTGGTTATTGGGGTCGGTCTTTAATAGTTCCAGCAAACTCAGCCGGGCATCGTCATGTTTGCCGGTTTCAGTTAGTTCACGGGCTTGCTTGAGGATTAGTTGGGTATCTTGTGTCATTCGGTTATTCAGTCTTGGTTTTATTGGCGGGGCGATAGTATAAAACGCATGGGGGGAGAATGCATTGTTGAAAATAGCCCTTGCTTAAGGGCACCTTTAAAAATCCACTGAAGTAGTGCTTGGGTCTCTTACATTGTGTGGGGGGAGGCTGGATATGGGGGATACATGAAATTGCCGATTAAGTCTGTGTTAATATTTCGTTCCCATACATATATAGAGTGAAGTTGTTTTGTCCATGTCTCATCATCAAAAAGCCCCTTTTGTCCTGGTTGATGGATCATCCTATTTGTTCCGCGCCTATCACGCCATTCCTGAAATGAATAATTCGAAAGGGGAGCCGACTAACGCCATTTTTGGTGTGGTGAATATGTTGCGTCGCCTGATAGCCGATTATGGCCCGGAGCATGTGGTGGTGGTGTTTGATGCCAAGGGCAAGACCTTTCGTAATGATATGTATCCAGAATATAAGGCCAACCGGCCGCCTATGGCGGAGGATCTGGTCAGTCAGATTGCGCCAATCCACGAACTGGTGCAGGCCATGGGCCTGCCTTTGTTGTGTGTGCCGGGTGTCGAGGCCGATGATGTGATCGGTACCCTTGCGGCACAGGCCACGGAACTGGGCATGGATGCGGTGGTCTCGACCGGTGATAAGGACATGGCACAATTGGTCAATCAGCATATCTCACTGGTCAATACCATGACCAATACCACGATGGATCGTGATGGGGTGGTGGCAAAGTTCGGTGTGCCGCCAGAGCGGATCATCGATTATTTGACGCTGATCGGCGATACCGTGGATAACGTGCCCGGTGTGCCCAAGGTGGGCCCGAAGACGGCGGTGAAATGGCTGGCGCAATATGACAATCTGGATGAAATCATGGCTCATGCCGATGAGTTCAAGGGCAAGGTGGGGGAATATTTGCGCGACAGTTTGGGACAACTGCCGCTGTCTCGTGCGCTGGTGACCATCAAATGTGATGTCGAGCTTGATGAAAGTCCTGAGACCCTTAAATCCAGACCAGCGGATAAGGAAAAATTGATCGAGCTGTTCAAACACTTTGAATTTAAGAGCTGGTTAAAGGAAGTGTTGGGTGACAGCAGTGCGACCTCGCCCGCTCTGAAATCCTCCCCGGAACCCTCCCCCGAACCCGCAGCGGAAGCACAAACGGATGCCTTTGCGGCGGAAAAACAAGCGGTATCAGGAGACTATACGACCCTTTTTACGGACAGTGAACTGCAAGACTGGGTGAAAAAACTCGAACAGGCCGAGCTGTTTGCCTTTGATTTGGAAACGACCAGCCTTAATTATATGCAGGCTGAGATTGTCGGCTTGTCTTTTGCGGTGGAGGCCGGGAAAGCGGCTTATCTACCGGTGGCCCATGATTATATGGATGCCCCGTCGCAATTGAGTCGTGATGCTGTTTTAGCGGCCTTTAAACCCTTGCTGGAGGATCCCAGGCGGAAAAAGCTTGGCCAGAACCTTAAATATGATATGAGCGTGCTCGCGCGGTATGGTATTAATATGCAAGGTATTGCCTTCGACAGCATGTTGGAGTCTTACGTGTTGGACAGCACCGCTAATCGCCATGACATGGATACTTTGGCCCTTAAGTACCTGGGTCACAAGACGATTCATTTTGAAGATATTGCCGGTAAGGGGGTCAAGCAACTGACCTTCAATCAGATTAGTCTCGATCTGGCGGCTCCTTATGCAGCGGAAGATGCCGATGTGACCCTGCAATTGCATGAAAGTCTCTGGCCACGTTTGCAGGCCATCCCTAGCTTGCAAAAGATATTTGAGGAGATCGAGCTGCCCTTGCTGCCGGTGTTATCGAATATTGAACGTTGCGGCGTATTGATCGATAGCAAATTGCTCAAGGAACAAAGTCTGTCGTTAAGTAAGCGACTGCTGGAATTGGAAAAAGAGGCCTTTGATGCGGCGGGACAGGAGTTCAATCTTAGTTCGCCAAAACAGATCCAGGCCATTTTGTTTGAGAAGCAGGGTTTGCCGGTGATTTCCAAAACGCCCAAGGGACAGCCTTCGACGGCGGAATCCGTTCTTCAGGAGCTGGCCCAGGATTATCCCTTGCCGAAGCTTCTTCTCGAACATCGTAGTCTGAACAAACTCAAGTCAACCTATACTGATAAGTTGCCACTGATGGTCGATAAGGATACCGGCCGGGTGCATACCTCTTATCATCAGGCTGTGGCGGCCACCGGCCGATTGTCATCATCGGATCCGAATCTGCAAAATATACCGATTCGCAGCGAAGAAGGGCGCAAGATCCGCAAGGCGTTTATTGCCCCACAAGGATTCAAACTCATCGCGGCGGATTATTCTCAAATTGAGCTGCGTATCATGGCCCATCTTTCTGAAGATGAAGGTCTGCTCAAGGCCTTTGCCAGTGGCCTGGATGTTCACCGAGCCACGGCTGCCGAGGTGTTTGGCGCTGAACCTGATGAGGTGACGGCGGAGCAGCGCCGCTCGGCCAAGGCGATTAACTTCGGGTTGATTTACGGCATGTCGGCCTTTGGTCTGGCCAAACAACTGGATATTTCACGTACTGAGGCACAGGCGTATGTGGATCTCTATTTTGAACGCTATCCCGGCGTGAAGGCTTACATGGAACAAATGCGGGCGTTGGCTAAGGCTCAGGGCTATGTCGAAACCGTGTTTGGTCGTCGCCTGTATATTCCTGATATCAATGCCAGTAATGCGCAACGACGCCAATATGCCGAACGCACGGCCATCAATGCCCCCATGCAGGGCACGGCAGCCGATATTATTAAATTGGCGATGATTTCGCTGCAAACGCAGATTCAAGTTCGGCTGTTGCCTGTCAAAATGATCATGCAGGTGCACGATGAGCTGGTCTTTGAGGTTGCAGATGGTCAGCTTGATATGGCTATTGCCTTGATCCGGCAAGAAATGGAGCAGGCGGCCTGTTTGAAGGTGCCTTTGCTGGTTGATATTGGTGTGGGTGATAACTGGGATGAGGCACATTAGAAATTTACGGATGAATTTTCCCGTATGAAAAAAGTTGTCTATGTGCTGAACTTTTTCAGGATTGGTAAGTCTTAGCATTACGGTATCCTCCATACCTTCTTAGACGGAAGAATATCATTCGGTAACTCTCCAGCTGAATGTTTAATTTGTCCCGGTAATCAGCTTAAATGCTATGGCCGGGTTTTTTTATTTCGGGTTTAATAAGGATGTGAAGGGTTCTAAATGAGGTTCAGTTTGCCGGTGATTTATTGCGGCAATCTTTAATGTTATAGATTTGGCTTTGAAAAATAACCGGGGGAATTGTCTGTTTCTCTCACTAGAATATTTGCTGCTGAATTTTTCCGGATTAAAAAAATTATTTATACGCTGAACTTTTTCAGGATTGGTATGTCTTAGCATTACGGTATCCTCCCTTGCCTCTTTCGCCGGCAGAATATCATTCGGTACCTCTCCAGCTTCCTGTTTAATTTGTCCCGGTCATCAGCTTAAATGCTATGACCGGGTTTTTTTATTTCGGATTTAATTAAGGATGTGAAGGGTTCTAAATGAGGGTTCAGTTTGCCGATGATTTATTGCAACAATCTTTAACATTATAGATTTGGCTTTGAAAAATAACCGGGGGAATTGTCTGTTTCTCTCACTAGAATATTTGCGGCTGAATTTTTCCGGATTAAAAAAATTATTTATGCGATGAACTTTTTCAGGATTGGTAAGTCTTAGCATTACGGTATCCTCCATGCCTCTTTAGACGGAAGAATATCATTCGGTAACTCTCCAGCTGAATGTTTAATTTGTCCCGGTCATCAGCTTAAATGCTATGACCGGGTTTTTTTATTTCAGATTTAATTAAGGATGTGATGGGTTATAAATGAGGTTCAGCTTGCCTGCAATTCATAGTAAGAATTTTTAATATTATGGATTTGGTTTTTAGCCTTGCGGAGTACATGGATATTTTTTGCAGTGAAGCGTGGGGTTATATGGGCCCACGCTTCAAATACTATTGCAGAGTGAAGGCTTATTCGGGATTTGTGGCTGAGTTTTTTTGGATTAAAAAAATTATATTTCTACTGAACTTTTTTGAGCCTGGTGAGTCTTATGACTTGCGGCATCCCTCCGTAACCCGCATCTTGTTAGGCGGGTAGAAATCATTCAGTTATTCCCCAGCTGAATGTTTAATTTTCCCGGTCATAAGCTGAAATGCAATGACCGGGTTTTTTTATTTTGGGTTTGATAAGGACGTGAAGGGTTTTAAATAAGGATTCAGTTTAGCTATAATTTATTGTAACAATCTTTAACATCATGGATACAGACAGCGATTGATATTTGTCTAGACTGTGTAGTGAAGCAGCTTGGTTCCCGCATATCCTCCCTGGCGGGTGATCAAACCCCGGTTTCCCCAAACCGGGAAAACTTAAGCCCTGTGCCTTCTCCCCCCCACACTCCTAGGCACGGGGTTTTTTTTATCTTTAAAAATATTCTTTTCACCATTCAAAATGTATCCAGAGTCTATGATAGCGGTTCTGCGTTGTGCTCGAATTCTCATATTTTTCAATACGGCAAGGTTTTAACTTTCTGCTCTCCTTACTTTATGCTGTATTTTATCTTCATGGAGGAAATGCTAAAGGGTTGTCTACAACAAGTCCTTGGGCGCACATTGGTTTGCTTCGTATAAAAAATCACTATTTCTAGATATAAGGACGTTTCTATAAATGCACTTTTCATCCAAGGGGCACAAGTCCGCGATAGCAGCGTCTATAAAACAAAATAACGTTGCGATCCCTTGTGCCCTTTGCGGTTTAGATCTTTAAAATGGATTAAATATTTAATGGGGCAGCAGCGATGTCATATACACTGAGGCTCCAGGATTCTGGCTCCATACTTCACCCAACCTCCTGCTCTGAATGTATGGAACAATCCTTGCCGTACCGTCGTGCGCGCTTCCTTGCTATCACGAAAAAACCACTATTTATAGAAGTGCCTATATGATATACGCGCTTAAGTTTCTTTTTCATTTTTAGGGTTAATTTCTAACCAGTTGTCAATTATGGCTCGGGCTTCTTCTACGCCTGTCTTTTTTGTGGCTGAAAAGATCTGTAGACTGACATTTACCTGATCTGCCAAGGCATGTTTGACCTGCATTAAGGTGTTCAGTGCGGCAGCACGTTTTAACTTGTCAGCCTTGGTTAACAGGATATGCACGGGCATTTGAAAATGTTGGCACCAGCCTAGCATTTGATTATCAAAATCGGTTAACGGATGACGGATATCCATCAATAGTATGAGGCCGCGTAAGGTTTTGCGCTGATTTAGATAGGTTTCCATGGCCTGCTGCCATTGTTGTTTAACCTTTAGAGGTACCTGTGCGTAGCCGTAGCCGGGTAAATCCACCAGCCGACGCTGCTCATCCAGCTGAAAAAAAATCAGGTGCTGGGTGCGGCCGGGGGTTTTACTGACTCGTGCCAGGGCTTTTTGGCTGGTAATGGCGTTCAGGGCGCTGGATTTGCCTGCGTTGGAGCGCCCAGCGAAGGCTACCTCCATGCCGGAGTCGGCTGGGGCCAGCGAGGGTTGGGGCACACTGGTGAAAAATTCTGCACGTTGATAATAATTGATGGATTTAGTCGGCATTATGAAATATTCTACTTGTTATTCTTGACCCGCAGGGCGGCCCTTGGTATACAAAGGGCCGAGTGTTTTACTAGTTTTGGTAGTTCATCTTAGCATTTTATTCAAGGGTGTGATTGCTGGGCTATTTTGTTATTTACATTGGAGATTGAAAGAGATGAAGAAATTGATGGTTGTAGCCTCTGCATTGATGGCTTTTGGTGCGGTAAATGTTCAGGCTGATGAGGGTAAAAAAACCTATCAGGCGGCTTGTTTTGCCTGCCATGGTATTGGTGCCGCTGGTGCGCCACTAGCGGGCAACAAAGCTGCATGGGAGCCTCGTATTGCCAAGGGTATACCTACATTAGAAAAGCATTCTCTTGAAGGCTTTAAGGGCAAAACAGGCTTCATGCCTCCCAAAGGTGGTCGTACTGATCTAAGTGATGATGCTGTAAAAGCAGCGGTTAAATACATGGTAAGTTTGGTTAAATGATGTTTTAAAGAACTAAGTGTTTTATTTATTTCAAGAGTACATCTTAGCGTTATATTCTAAGGCTATGGTTACTGGGATATTTCGTAATTTATTATGGGAGAATTAGAAACATGAAGAAACTGATGGTTGTAGCCTCCGCGTTAATGGTTTTGGGGGCGGTAAATGTTCAGGCAGATGAAGGTGAAAAGACCTATAAAGCGGCTTGTTTTGTTTGCCACGATGCTGGTATCGCAGGATCCCCGAAAATAGATGATAAAGCGGCATGGGCACCGCGTATTGCTCAGGGTTTGAGTAAGTTAGAGGAACATGCCATTAAAGGTTTCAAGGGCAAGACCGGTGTTATGCCTCCCAAGGGTGGCCGTGTAGATTTGAGTGATGATGTTGTGAAAGCGGCAGTTAAATATATGGTAGATCGTGTCAAATGAAATGTCATATAGGTATTGTCTTAAGTCTCGCGCTGCTAGTTGCTGTGCCGGTTCAGGCAGCAGGTAATGCCGCTGAAGGTGAGAAAAAATCCGGTGTTTGTATAGCTTGCCACGGTCCAAACGGTAATAGTCTTAATCCCATTTGGCCAAAACTGGCTGGTCAGGGGGAATATTATATGGTGAAGCAACTGGCTGACTTTAAATCCGGTGCCCGTAAAGACCCGCTTATGGGTGCTCAGGCTGTTGGCTTGAGTCCACAGGATATGGCTAATCTGGCTGCGTACTTTTCAAAGCAGACCATCAGCCCCGGCACTACTGATAACGATAAACTGACTTTGGGTCAGAGAATTTATCGTGGTGGTAACAAGGAGAAGGGAATTGTGGCCTGTCTCAGTTGCCACGGTCCGACGGGGGCGGGTAATCCTGCGGCTAAATTCCCGGCCATAGGTAGCCAGCAATCAGCTTATACCGTCAAAGCTATGAAGGATTTTCGTAGTGGTGCGCGCAGCAATGATCAAAATAAGATCATGCGTGATATTGCTAGTCGGATGAACGATAAGGAAATTGAGGCCGTTGCCTCGTATGTTGCCGGTTTGCACTGATTCTAGCTGCAAGTCAACAACTCAAAGGGTGGTTTTTTAACCACCCTTTTTTATTTTAAAATTGCGAAAATCGTGAAGGATTAATGCATCGGTATTAGCCAATCGACGTTATGCTAGACAGCACATGAGCCGATTACTGCATAACCATCAACTTCGTTTTTTACTTCTGCGTTGCAGTTCACTACAACTGGCCACTATTTTATTAACAGCCTTGGTTGTGGTTGTGGCTAGTTTCGTCTTTAAACAGGCCGAACCAGGTTGGCTGATTTTACTTAGTGGCTTGCTCGCCGGGGCTATGCTGTGTGTCTTGTGGCGTGTTGGCCCGTTGATGTGGCGCGATCTGACGCATTACCGGAATCTGAAGCATACTTCGCGTATACAGTCTATGCACCATTATGTGACCTGGCGTTTTAATCAGGCACCGCAAAAGCTGATCGAACATTGCTGTGATGCATTGGTTGAACAGCAGTACGTTATTAAGCAAACACAACAAGAAAGTTTGACGCTGTTAACGGCCATGCGGGGTCGATTGAATCGTCTGGGTTTTATCTTGATTCATGGGGCAGGCTTGTTGATTTTATTGGGGGCCTTTCTTGATAGTGATTTGAGGTTGCGATATCAAATTAGTACGGGTCAATTGATAACAGAAAGCCGTTCGATTCCGCTCAATGACATGGCAGAGCATAGTCGTATCGGATCTCGTTCAGTGATTGCCTTTCAGGGTAATGAACAATTGCTCAGTGGGCAGACAACGGATGAAGTGCGAGTGATCACGAGGGAAGGTGTATTAACCAAGCACTTGCCATTTGCGGTCGCTATTCTTGGCGTAGAGTTGGATGCCAGGCAGTTCTTGCAGGAGCATAATTTTCTGACACGTATTGCCGTGCTCGATCCTCATCTTGATGAACCGGTAAGAGCTGTTTTGGGCAATAACCGATCATTTCATTATCGAGGATTGGATTATTATCAACAGTCTGTTATGGATGGTGGCAGTGATTTAACAGTTGCTATGTGGCCATTGTCCCATTCACGATCTACTCCCTTGATGTTTCGTACCCAAGTTGGAAAGGAACGTCAACTGCAAACCCGGCAAGGGACGATTAATATTCTGTTTTCTGATCTAAAGCCACGTAACGTCATGTCTATACAGGCCGAGAGCACGGTTGTATCGGAATATAAAAACATAGGCCCGAGTCTTTTTTATACTATAAATGATGAAGCGGGCATTAAGCATGAATTTGTTAATTACATGCTGCCTGTTTTACAGGATGACCGTTATTTTTATATTAGTGGTGTCAGAAGTCATAGTGAAGAAGCCTTCCGTTTTATACATTTGCCTGTCGATCGAGATGGTGGCTTGAAGCTTTTTTTTAAATTGCATGCAGCATTATATGAGCAGCCAAAGATTGATAAAGCTATCAATAAAGTGTTATTTGATGCTGGTAAGATAGATGACACAGTAGAGCGTGATAAGTTTAAAGATACTCTGTTAGAACTGATTGGATTATTTAGACAAGGCGGTTTTCAGGCAGTGAATCAGAATATTGAAACGCGGGTTGAACAGATAAATTATCAGCAAAGCATGCAATTGTCACATAAGCTGGTACGAAGCATGGTTTATGCCCTGTATAGAGAGATGATTAATACGCAAAATATAGATGAAAAAGATATTTTGTTTTTTGAAGATGCCATGCCGGTATTGGCCAGGCGAGCTGAAGTAGGTATGCCTTTATATATTCAGTTACAGGATATGGTATATAAACCTGTCGTTAATTTGCTAGTCAGCTATAAACCGGGTGAGTCTCTGTTTTTTACTGGCTGGATAATGCTGTTGCTTGGCCTGTTGGCTCGTTTCTATATTTGTCATCGTCGTATCTGGGTGATATTGAAAACAGAAGATGGAGTCACGACGGTGAGTATTACGGGTATGGGGCACCGGCAGGGACTATATTTTTCTCGTGAGTTTAATAATCTGCTTACCCAATTACGTAAAACATTGAACTCATGTTAAATAGCAAAAATCCGATAGTCTTGTTCAAACAAATTAATATGTTTGCCAGGGACTATTGTCAAAAAAAAGGAGGCGACTTCAGCCGTAAATTATGGTTTGGTTTTATGTGCATGTTGACCTTGGCGGCATTCATTATTGCCTGGTCAGGTTTAAATATATTAACTGGCATGAGCCTATTGGTTCTCATGATCATATTAGGATGGACAGCTCGGCAATGGTTGGCTATGCAGAACAGTGTGGTGATGGTCGTGCTGTTGTTAGTTGTAGCCATATTGACAAAAACAACCAGTTTGTTAATGGGTTTTATGCTGCCTATCATGAGTCTGTTGCTATTGGCTTGCTTGTCTGTGGCCGTGATGCTCGATCTGGATAAAAAGGGATTTGCAAAAAAACATGTCAGTTATCTAGCCTGGTCGGTGATAGTCAGCGGTGTCTTGCTTGTTATGCTTCGTTGGCCAGCAAGGCAATCTGCGGGTGTGTATTACGCAAGCTTGCCTTTATCGAGCGTAGATGATTTTCTGATTTTGTCCGTGTCGGTAATGGTATTTCTATATCTCTTGTTTCAGCGCACACATGCCCGCATTCATGGTTCATTTCTTGGACTTGTCCCTGCGGTAGTCATGGGGTTTTATCTTGCGGTTAATACCCCGAGCCATGATATACCACAGCAGATTTTACCTGATGCGGTACTGGAACATGGTCTGCTGCTTATTCATGTTCCTGCCATGCTGATTGCTTTTGCGCTGATGGTCAATGGTGTTGGTTTTGCCTTGCTGCGTTTGTTGACGGATACTGCATGGCTTAGGGCTCGGCAGAATATGGATATTCTGGAAACAGTGCAAACTGGCCTGGAAGATTATCTTTATCGTATGCTGGCTTTGGCAATTGTCTTAATGGGCGTGGGGTTACTGACAGGGATGATTTGGTCCAGTTTGGTGTGGGGTCATTACTGGTATAGTGATGCAAAGCAATCACTGAGTCTGGCAGTTTGGCTTTATTATTTGGCGGGTCTGCATCTGCGAATGCAAAGGGGGATGCAAATGCGGCCTTTTGCCTGGTGGTGTCTTGCGGGCCTGCCTTTGTTGTTGATGAGTTTTATTGGAACCAATTGGTGGTCTCAGGGTCTTCATAGTTTTGGAAGTGTGTAATATTTTTGTGAGGCTGTGTTGTTATGGTTTAAAGGCCATCTTCAAAATGCATTTTTTACCCTTCAAGGGTACTGGGGCATATGATAGCCGTGTTTGTTTGAATTTTTATGCATGTCATATACACTACGATTCTGTGCATGGGGCTTGCTTTCAGGAAAATGTGACTATTTTTAGATGTCCCCTTAAATCGCTTGCCTTGCGGATAATTCTTTTTTACCCTCAATCTGATTTTGACAGGAGAAATAAGTATGCTTGGTTTACGCCAACTAACTATCGTAATCATGACATTAATTGCAACAGGAGTTGCTACAGCCAAGGACTTTAAGGAAGGTGTTGAGTATGTACGCATTACACCATCCGTAGCCACGACCACAAGTAACAAGGTTGAGGTCGTGGAAATGTTCTGGTATGGCTGCCCACACTGCTTTCAGTTTGAGTCTTATATAAAAAAATGGTTGAAGAAAAAACCGCAGAATGTTGAATTTGTACGTATCCCGGCGACGTTTAATCCGCTCTGGAAGCTTCATGCTCGGGCGTATTACACGGCTGAAGTGCTGGGTGTCATCAAAAAAGTACATGAACCTATCTTTGAGACCTTTCATCTGCAGAAAAATAAGCTCGATTCGAAAAAGGCTTTGCGTAAATTATTTGTCGAACTCGGTGTAAAGGGCAGTGACTTTGATGATGTGTTCCATTCCTTTTCGGTTGAAACCAAACTGGCCAGGGCGATTGATTTGACACAACGTTATGGTATCCGTGGTGTGCCATCAATGATCGTCAATGGTAAATACCGGACATCTAGTAAACTTTCAAGTAATGCCGAGGTGCTGGAAGTGGTTAATTATCTGGTACGCAAGGAAAGTAAAAAACGTTAGGGGACTTCTTTAGGAATGTACTTTTTGACATCAAGGGGCTCTGAGATACATGATCGCGGCGTTAACGCCGTGTTTAAGTTTTTATGTATTTTATATACATGGCGTTTCGCGGTTTTGGCTCTTGCATCCATGCGATCGTGTGGGCAGTGTTTTCTTGTTATCATAAAAGCGGTATCCAAAAATAGTGATGGGCAGGCAAGTTGAAAGCCGCAGTATTATTTGTAAAATGTTTGGAAAATGAAGGTGTGGAATTCATTTTTGGTATTCCTGGTGAAGAAAACCTGGATGTTATGGATGCCTTGCTGGATTCGCCTATTCGCTTTATTACCACACGCCATGAACAGGGTGCGGCCTTCATGGCGGATGTATATGGTCGGTTGACTGGTCGGGCAGGTGTCTGTCTTGCCACTCTGGGTCCAGGGGCGACCAACCTAATTACCGGTGTGGCTGATGCCAATATGGATCATGCTCCTGTGGTTGCGATTGCCGGGCAGGCCAGTACTCATCGTTTACATAAAGAATCCCATCAGGTGCTGGATCTGGAGAAAATTTTTCAACCCATTACTAAATATTCTTCCCGTTTACTGGAACCGGATATTATCCCCGAAGTGGTGCGCAAGGCCTTTAAGTTAGCGCAGACTGAAAAGAGCGGTGCCTGTTTTATTGAGTTCCCAGAAAATATTGCCGGCATGGAGATCGATTCTGAACCCTTGGGTGTACGGGTGCCGATGATGCCGGAACCCGCCATGATTTGTGTGGAACGGGCAGCCGAGATGATCTCTAATGCCCGCAATCCTATGATCATGGCCGGTAACGGTGTGGTGCGTGGCAAGGCTTGGCAACAACTGACGGACTTTGCAGAGAAACTGAATATCCCGGTGGCCAACACCTTCATGGCCAAGGGGGTGATTCCATTTAAGCACCCTATGGCATTGGGAACTGCTGGTTTGCAGTCCAATGATTATGTTAGTTGTGGTTTTAATAAGGCTGATGTGATTGTTTGTGTTGGTTTTGATCTGGTGGAATATCATCCGTATCTTTGGCACCCCACCCGGGATCGCACCCTGATCCATATTGATCAATCTCCAGCCGAGGTTGATGCCTATTACTCTGCTCAAGTCGGTGTCAACGGTGATATAAAACACAGTCTGTTGCGTATTATGGAACTGGCTACTCCTCATAGTGGTAATACTATGCGACCTTTGCGTGAGGCCCTGATCAAGGAGGTGAATCAACACAAGGATGATATTGTCGTGCCTGTGAAGCCACAAAAAATCATTTGGGATCTGCGTACGGCGATGGAGGTGGAAGACATTGCTATCTCGGATGTGGGGGCGCATAAGATGTGGATGGCACGCATGTTTCGCTGCGAATATCCTAATACTTGCATCATCTCGAATGGTTTTGCCAGTATGGGTATCGCCGTTCCCGGGGCCATTGCCGCCAAACTGGCTTACCCGGAGCGCAAGGTTGTTGCTGTTACGGGTGATGCCGGTTTTATGATGAACTCTCAGGAGATCGAAACGGCCATGCGTTTAAATATGCCCATTGTGATTCTGATCTGGAATGATGGTGGTTATGGTTTGATAGAATGGAAACAAATGAACCAGTTTGGCCGTAAGTCCCATGTTGATTTTGGTAATCCCGATTTTGTGAAATATGCCGAATCCTTTGGTGCTAAGGGCTATCGTATTGAAAAAGGTAATGATTTATTACCTACACTGAAGACGGCGTTGGCCGATAATGTAGTTAGCATCATAGATTGCCCGGTGGATTACAGTGAGAATATCAAGCTGACCAATAAATTGGGTGAGATGGTGTGCCCGGTCTGAGGTCGGGAATGTTATCGGTAAATAAACTATTTAAAATGGGTATCGCTTGTGAGTGGTCAAGTCTTGAGGGTCATGAGTTATAACATCCAGGTGGGGATCTCGACTAAACAACCTCATCATTATCTTACTCATAGTTGGAAGCATGTTTTTCCTCACAGTCAACGGTTGACCAACCTTGACCGTGTGGCGCGCTTGTTGAGTGGTTTTGATCTCGTCGGTTTGCAAGAAGTTGATGCCGGCAGTATGCGCAGTAATTACATTAACCTTGCCGAGTATCTGGCCTTGAAAGGCGGCTTTCCCTATTGGTACCATCAGGTTAATCGTAATATTGGCCGCATTGCCAAGCACAGTAATGGCCTGTTGAGTCGTTTTCAACCCGTGGAAATAAGTGATATACCCTTGCCTGGATTAATCCCCGGACGTAATGCCATCATGGCCCGCTATGGTTCTGGTAAGGACTCGTTGGCGGTCTTCATGTTACATCTTGCCCTCAGTCGTCGTGCCCGATTGCGCCAGTTGGCGATGATCAGTGAACGTGTGAATGATTATCAGCATGTTATTCTGATGGGGGATATGAATTGTCGAACCAGCAGCCCGGAAATGAACCTGTTGTTTCAACGTACCTGTCTTAGAGCTCCCCTCGAAGAGACCCTGACCTTCCCCAGTTGGCGGCCTCAGCACCATATTGATCACATCTTGGTAACATCGGGACTGGAGGTGTTGAAGGTTCAGGCCTTGCATCATGCCTATTCTGATCACCTGCCTATTATAATGGAGTTGTTGTTACCTGACTCCATTCCACTTTTACGTCTCGCCGCATAACGTCAAAATATCCGGGTAAAGTCCCCGTTTGGCACAGGGGTATTGTCTTGAGGTTTGTGATGGCTTTCACACTTATTTCCCTAAACAGCACACATTTTGTGCCGAAAACTATAGCAACACAACAAGAATAGCTCATTATTAGTAAGGGTAGTTCAAGAATCAGTTGCTAAACAACAAGTTAGAGTAGGGGTACATGTTATGCGCCAGTATTTATGTAGTCGATGTATTCTTGGCATGGCCTTATTTGGTCTGATAAGTATCAATGTATTCGGTGCCAATGTGGGTTATTACGAGATGTGTTATAGCGAAGGTCGTTCCTGGGCCATTGCTCCGATTTCCTCCGCAGGACATACCCCCGTTTATCTCTCTGACCTTTCTGCCGTTGACCTGCAGGGATTAGATGTGTTGTTTGTGACTAATTGTTTCAACCTTGGTTATGGCGCTGAATATATAAACCGCCTGCCTGAGGTAGCTCAGGCAGTACAAGACGGTCTGGTTTTATTGATCCATGATCGTACGGTCAAGGATGCGTCAGTTATATTGCCGGGCGGTGCGGCTATTCAGTCTGTACGCGGTGCAGGTCGTGATGTAGAAATAGTGGATGCCACAACCTCAGTGACTAATGGGCCAGGTGGGGTGATTAATAGTACTGCACTGGATGGGGCCCGTAACACTGAGCATGGTTACTTCCTGGCCTCTACCTTACCGGCGGGATCTCGGACGATTTTGAGTCGTCCTGATGCCAGCCAGTCTGTTGTGACTAGCTACGAATATGGTAAGGGTAACGTTGTGTATTCAACGGTTCCACTGGATTATTATGTTGGTATTCTGCCTGTCTGTATCCGTTTTCCTGTGGAGCAGCAGTATTTGGCCTGTATGGCCATTGCGAATGTCTATGCACCCAATGTTATTCATTTTGCAGTTCAGTTGAGAAACAATAAGACCGTTGCCAGTGCTGGTATTGATCAGTCTATAGATGAAAATTTTGCTGTGTCACTGGATGGTTCTGCCAGCAGTGGCCATGGTGCTCTGACGTATCAGTGGACACAATTGTCACCTGCCAGCCCACTTATTCTTCTGTCCAATAGCAACAGTGCAAAACCGACTTTTACTGCCCCGGCAGTGAATATGAATACTTCCTTCACCTTGCAGTTGGTTGTGACGGATATTCGCGGTAGTGTCAGCGATCCGGATACGGTGGATATCACCGTCAAGAATCTCAATACCCCTCCCGTGGCTGATGCGGGTAACGACTTTACAATCAAAGCCGGTGCAACAGCGACACTTGATGGTAGTAATAGTTATGATGCCGATGGTGATAGCCCACTGGTTTATAGTTGGAGTCAAATTACGGGCCCTGCTACTACTTTGCACAATCCCAATGCGGTGAATTCGGGTTTTGCGGTGCCTAATGCTGTTGGACAGGATCTGGTGTTTGAGCTGACGGTGAGCGATGGTATGGAGCTGAGTCTGGCCAGTCGTGTGATCGTGAGTATCGTGGATAATGCTGTGCCATTGGCCAATGCTGGGGTCGATCAGACCCGTGATGAGGGTAGTATCGTTCTATTGAATGCACTAGGTAGTAGCGATCCGGATAAGGATGGTCTGATGTTTGACTGGATGCAGATAGCGGGTCCAACGGTGGTGCTGGATAACCCTGGTTCACCCACTCCCTTCTTTACTGTGCCCCGTGTTGCTGAGGGGGGGATGACCATGGTCTTTACGCTTACTGTAACGGATATGGATTTGCTGAATCCAAAATCTAGTGTTGATCAAGTGGCTATCCATGTACGCAATATCAATGACCCGCCAGCATGTAACTTGGCCCGTCCGAGTGTTGCCAGCCTGTGGCCGCCCAATCATAAAATGCGTTTGATTACCATTGATGGTGTGAGTGATGTTGACAGTGTCTATAAAAATGTCGTCATTGTCATAAATAATGTAACCATGGATGAGCCGGTTGTGGGGCACGGTAGTGGTCATAGTAGCCCGGATGCTGTCATACAGGATATGACGCCGAATGATATGGCTTTATTGCGTGCTGAGCGTAAAAAGCATAACAATGGCCGGGTCTATCAGGTTAACTTTACCGCGAGCGACGGCTTTGAAAGTTGTACCGGTAATATCCAGGTCATCGTTCCAAAATCACGCAAACGCGGTGACTGCGATGACGATAATGGTTATGAGGATGATCATAAGAATGATGAAGGTCGTAAACATCGCGGTAAAGACCACAAACGTGATCATGAACACCGCAGCAAAGACCATAAGCACAATGCTAAGGGCCATAAGCATGATCATGAGAATGATGAAGGTCGTAAACATCGCGGTAAAGACCACAAACGTGATCATGAACACCGCGGCAAAGACCATAAGCATAAAGCTAAGGGCCACAAGCATGATCATGCCAAACGGTGTCAGGTTCCAGCGGCGGTGGATGATGGCCAGATTTATGATGCCTCAGAAGTTCGTCAGCATCGTGACCATGATAGTCAGGATAAGATGGATAAGAAGCTGGCAGAGTTAAAGGCTAAGCGTGAAAAGCATAAAAATAAAAAAGATCGTAAGAAGAAAAATAGTAAAGAGGACGACTAAGCTTATTCCTTGACTTGACCAACCCCGCCTCGGCGGGGTTTTTTTATGGCATTTTTTTTTGCGCTACTAGTAGGGCCTCATTAGCAAGACTTTCTTCACGATAATAGCGTACCACCAGGGGAGAAAATAGACGAAGTAACTCGTTGGTCTGTAACCGCCAGACGGGGTTAGTGGGACCATGGTCGAGTTGGTTTTGATTGAAGGTTTGATAAAATAGCAGACCGTTGGGCTGTAGGGCTTCGATGAGGGCCGGAGCCAGGCTGTGCTCGAGAAAATAACTTATGACGATGACATCAAAGTGGTTTTTAGGCAGAGACGCTGTGGTGATGTTGACCACGTTGGCGTGAATTGAAAGCCCTGTTGCTTGTTGCTTCAGTTTTGCAATGGCCACCGGTGAGATGTCCCAGGCCTCGACACTTAGTCCTTGCTTCGCCAGCAGTAGGGCATTGCCGCCAAGACCACAGGCCAGATCCAGGGCGGTACCCGAAGCAGGTAACAGGTGCAGGTTATCGATCAGGACTTGTGCAGCATGAGCCTGCTTGTCTACTGCTTGATAACGGGCATTCCACTTGTCTTGGTCAGTGTTTGTCATGAGGCTCGCTAGCGACGCCAGAAGGCCGGGCTCAAGAGAACCAGTACGGTAAAGATTTCCAGCCGACCGAGCATCATGGCAAAGCTTAGAATCCATTTGGCCGGGTCTTCCAGTGACGCATAATTCAGGCCGACTTCATTGAGGCCGGGACCCAGATTGTTGAGGCAGGCGGCGGTGGCGGAGAAGGCGCTAATCTGATCCAGTCCTGTTAGCATCAGGATGAGCAGGATTATGACGAAGATAGCCACGTAGGCGGCGAAAAAGCCCCATACAGCGTCAACAACACGATCTGGCAGGGGACTGCCACCGATCTTGATGGGGATCACCGCATTGGGATGGATGACGCGTTTTACTTCTCGAAAACCCTGCTTCAGGAGTAGCAAAAAGCGAATTACTTTCATGCCGCCTCCGGTTGACCCGGCACAGGCACCGATAAAACTGCTGAACAATAACATCACAGGTAAAAAACCTGGCCAGGTGTGGTATTCCTGAGTGGTAAAACCGGTGGTGGTGCCGATAGAGACGGCCTGGAATACGCCGTGCAAAATGGCCCGTTCCGGGTAGATAAAGACATCCATATAGTAGAGATAAGCGGAAGAGATGATTGCGACTGTGGTCAGAATACCGAGATAGGTCCTGAATTCGACATCGCGAAAATAATTGAATGCACTGCGGGTTCGCCAGGCAGTGAAGTGTAAAGCAAAATTCACCCCGGAGAGGATCATGAACACAATGGCCACGGCTTCAATTTGTGGTTTGTCATTGAAATAACCCATGCTGGCGTCGTGGGTGGAAAAACCGCCGATGGCGATGGTGGAAAAACTGTGACCGATGGCATCGAACAGGCTCATGCCAGCTACCCAGTAGGCCAGTGCGCAAGCCGCGGTGAGGGACAGGTAGATATACCACAGGGCCTTGGCGGTTTCCTTAATACGAGGGGTGAGCTTGCTGTCTTTCATTGGCCCCGGTGTCTCGGCCCGATATAGCTGCATGCCACCAATGCCCAGCATGGGCATAATGGCCACCGCGATAACGATAATACCGATGCCGCCCAACCACTGTAATTGTTGGCGATAATAAAGGAGCGATTTGGGTAGATCATCCAGCCCCGTAATGACGGTGGCTCCAGTGGTGGTCAGTCCAGACAGGGATTCAAAAATGGCATCGGTTATCGATAGGTTTAATTGTTGGCTCATGAAAAAGGGCAGGGCTCCCACCAGCCCGAGTACGATCCAGAACATGGCGACAATAATGAAGCCATCCCTTAGGCGAAATTCCTTGCGATAGTTTCTAACCGGTAGCCACAGCACCAGGCCCGTTAGTACGGTGATTAGGAAGGCCTCGAAAAAATGCATCAGTTGGGTGTCACTGTAAATGACGGATACCAGTATGGGAGGTAGTAGACTGGTGCTAAAAACGACCAGAAGCAGGCCGAGGATGCGTTGTATGGCAAATATTTGCATGTTTAGAGGAAGGTGATCCCCACCTGAAACAGTCGTTCCACTTCAGAGATGCGGGACTTGTCCACTAGAAACAGGATGACGTGGTCTTCTGATTCGATCACGGTATCGTGATGTGCAATGACGACCTTGTCATTACGAACAATGGCTCCGATGGTGGTTCCTGCGGGTAGTTTGAGATTTCCTATCGTGGAGCCCACCACCTTGGAATTGCTTTTATCGCCGTGGGCGATGGCCTCAATGGCTTCGGCGGCACCGCGACGCAGGGAGTGAACCTTGACCACATCACCGCGACGGATGTGGGTCAGCAGGCTACCAATGGTGGCTTGTTGGGGTGAGATGGCGATGTCGATATCACCACTTTGAATAAGATCAACATAGGCGGCCCGGTTAACGAGGGACATTACCTTGCGTGCGCCGAGCTGTTTGGCCAGCATAGCAGAAAGAATATTGGCTTCATCATCATTTGTCAGGGAGCAGAACACATCGGTATTTTCAATGTTCTCCTCTAGTAGTAATTCCTCGTCGGCGACATCGCCAAGTAGCACGATAGTCTTCTCCAGCTCATTGGCAAGAGAGGTAGATCGTTTGGTATTGTGATCGATTAGTTTGACCTGATAATCATTTTCAAGTGTTTTGGCCAAGCGTCGGCCGATGTTACCGCCACCGGCTAGCATAATGCGTTTGTAGGGCTTATCTTTTTCTCGTAACTCACTGATCACCGCCTTGATGTGACCCGGGGCGGCGACAAAAAAGACCTCGTCACCGGCTTCAATGATGGTGTTACCTTTTGGAAATATGGCTCGGTCTCGCCGGAAAATGGCGGCGACGCGGGACTCTATGTTTGGTAGATGTTCCTTCAATTCTCGTAGTTCATGACCCACCAGGGGGCCACCGTAGTAGGCCTTTACTCCGACTAGTTGTACTTGGCCATCGGCAAAGTCGAGTACCTGCAAGGCACCCGGGTATTGAATCAGGCGCTGGATGTATTCGGTAATTAGTTGTTCCGGGCTGATCAGAACATCTACCGGCAGGGCCTCCTGTTTGAAAATTTCTGGGTGGCTCAGGTAATCGATAGAGCGTACCCGGGCGATCTTGGTTGGAGTGTGAAACACCGTATAGGCAACCTGGCAGGCCACCATATTGGTTTCATCGGAGTCTGTTACGGCGATGATCATGTCAGCATCATCGGCACCGGCTTGTCGCAGCACGGATGGATGGGAGGCGTGTCCAGCTACACTGTTGATATCGAATCGGTCACGTAGGGCACGCAGAGCCTGTTCATCGTGGTCAATGACGGTGATGTCGTTGGCTTCGGTCGATAGATTGGCGGCCAGTGAACTGCCGACCTGCCCTGCGCCGAGGATAATAATTTTCATTGATCTACTTTTTTATTGTTATCGTTAGTTTAAGAGTCAGATTTCATTCAGTAGAAATATTTTTGGAATCAATACCCAGTGCCCGCAGCTTGCGGTACAAGTGGGTGCGTTCGATGCCTGAAATCTGTGCCACCTTGCTGACACTGCCATGGGTCTTGCGTAGTTGATGTTCAAAATAGGTGCGTTCGAACATATCTCGTGCCTCACGCAGGGGACGATCATAGTCGATAGGTAAACTACTGTGCGCCTGATTGGCCTGCTGTTGATTGAGGCTGGTGTCAACTTCCTCAAGGCTAATTTCTTCATCATTGCCGGTGATTAACAGGCGATGCACCAGGTTCATCAGTTCAAGAATATTGCCCGGCCAGTGATAGTTTCGCAGCCGGTTCTGGGCGGCCATGCTGAATTTGCGGTAAGGTAGTTTTTCCTGGTCGACGAAAATGCTTACATAATAATTGAGTAATTCCGGCACATCTTCACGGTGGTCGCGCAAGGGTGGCAAATTGACAGGCAGCACATTGAGTCGGTAATAAAGATCACCATGGAATTTCTTTTGTTTGACCAGCTCGTCCAGGTTGTGATGGCTGGTGCTGATTAGGCGTGTTTGTAGTTTGATCTGCGTCTTGCCATTGATACGGGTAAAGTATTTGTTTTCCAGCGCCGATGTCAATTTGGCCTGCGAGGCCCTGTCGAGGGCATCGATTTCGTTTAATAACAGGGTTCCGTTGTCAGCCTGTTCCAGGATGCCGGGATAAACTTGTCTCTCTTTTTCATAACCAAATAGTTTATGTCCAGCCTGTGCCGGTTCGAGTGCGGCGATATTCAGCTCTATAAAGGGGCCATTCATATGGCCATGGTTGTGCAGGTAGTGGGCTATGACATTGATACCACTGCCCGTTTCACCTTGTAGTAAAACGGGCGTATCGTGTTTGGCCACATGTCGGATGTGTTCACGTAATTGCTGCATGAGTACGCTTTTACCCACAGGCTCTGGTATGAGGTTGGCAAGTGGCTTTGTTTCCGCATGGGACGGTTGTTTGTGGTTCTTCAGGGCGTGCTCAACGGTGAGCAGAAGCTTGGCTAGAGAAAGGGGTTTTTCAATAAAGTCATAGGCCCCCATGCGGGTGGCCTCTACGGCGGTTTCGACAGTGCCGTGACCGGACATCATGATGACGGGCATGGATAAGCGGCCATTTTCGGCCCATTCTTTTAACAGGGTAATGCCATCAACATCGGGCATCCAGATATCGAGTAGGACCAGATCAACCGGTTTGTCATTTAATATGACCCGTGCCGATGCCCCATCTTCAGCCACCTGTACGCTGTAACCCTCGTCCTCGAGGATTTCCTGCAGCAGATTGCGAATATCTGTTTCATCATCCACTACCAGAATACGGGGGGGCTGGCGAGTCTGTGCGGCCGAATTCTGTTTGGTAGTGTCGATCTTGGTATTATGCAGCGGCATCATTTTTGTTTTCCACATCAGATCCTAGTCTGGCCTTTGCCATGCTGTCAGACTGATTACTCAATACTGGTAAGCGCAAGATAATACCAGCACCGCCATTAGGCAAGTTTTCGGCCCGGATTATACCGCCATGTTCTTCGACGATCTTTTTTACTATCGCCAGTCCCAGACCCGAGCCTTTTGGTTTGGTTGTGATATAAGGCTCAAATAGTTGGGCGAAAATGTTTTCTGGAATACCCGGCCCATTGTCCTCGATACGAATCTCCACAAACTGGCAGTTGTATTGGTCGGCACTGCGGGTCGAGATACTCAGTTGGCCGGGTGGTTCGCTGGGCATGGCTTCAATGGCATTTTTTATTAGATTATGTAGTAGTTGGCGTATGCGACCTGCGTCGGCCTCAATTTTGGGTAAGTTTGCATCGAGTGTTAAGTTGATACCGGTGTGATGCTCATCGGTTTGATATAAGTCTTTGGTTTCGGTAATAATATTATTCAAATCGATGGATTGTAATTGCAGTTTGGGCATACGGGCATAGTCAGAAAAGGCCTTGACCATTTGTTTGAGGGTTTCTACCTGTTGCACGATGGTGTGAGTGGAACGATCCAGTAGTTCAGCATCTTTGGCGTCCATGGTGCCGAGATATTTGCGCCGCATTCGCTCGGCCGACAACTGGATGGGAGTGAGTGGGTTTTTGATCTCATGCGCCAATCGCCTGGCAACTTCACCCCAGGCGGCATTGCGTTGGGCTTGTAGCAGGTTGGTTATGTCATCGAATACCACGATATGGCCTCCTTGTAAGGTCACCGTATGCGGTAGGGTGGTGCCACGACACATTAATACTTGATGGCCACCATCGTCAAACAGGGTGATTTCATCGCTCCATTCCTGATCCTTCTTTTGCAAATGGACTTGTAAAGCATCGGCTATTTGCTGGAAGTGGGGGTGGGATGCGCTAATTTCCTGGATGGTTTTGCCGTGATATAGCGGTAGGTCGATATTAAAAATCTGCTTGGCGGAGGCATTACTGGTATGTAGCTGTTGCTGATCGTCAAAGGTCAGTACACCAGAGTTGAGGTGGCCCAATACCACTTCTAGATAGACATTTTGTTGCTCGGCCTGCTGTTGGCTTTGTTTGGCTATTTCTGTGGCGAGGGCGATTTTTTGTGTCATCTCATTGAAAGAATGCACCAGAAAGCCCAGTTCGTCACGGCCGGGCAAAGGGAGGCGCTTGTCATAATCCCCGGCGGCTACGGCGCGGGTGCCTTCTACCAGATCGGTGATGGGTGCCATCATGCGCTGTGAGTAATAAAAGGCAGCCCAGATAGCGGTCAGGATACTGATAAGCAATACCAGAGACAGGGTTAAGATGAAGCTATATTTCAGGGGGATGCGTAGATAGGCCAGTTCAGTGTAATTGCCGAAGGCGGTTTGCACGCTGTCGGCGAGGACATTGATGCGTTTAGGAACCTCATACAGGGCCTGTAGGATACGTTTTTCCGTCATCGGAGCCTGTGGTTGTAGTACTACGGCGATGCGGATCGCCAGTTCTTTTTCTGACAGGGGCATGAGAGCAACATCATGGGCACCTTGCTCAATGCGCAGATAGATGGTGTCATCTAATTGTTGTGGGATGAGTTTTCCGACATCCTTGCTGCTGGAGGCGACGATTCTGCCGCGGGTGGTAAAGAGGGTCATTTCAGCCGCTTCTACCTGCCTACGGTGATCATTTAATGTCAGGGCGGCCAGTTCATCGGGTGTAGATTGCAGATTTTTGGCCACTAGTTGAGTTTCGCGTAACAACTCTTGCATCCGAATTCCCAATGAGGCCTGACTTAGTTCGAGGGCATCATTGAGGGCCTTTTCAATTTTTACGTCAAACCAGCTATCGATACCACGTTGCAGAAATTGCAGGGAAAAGTAATACACCACGGAAACCGGCGTGACTGACAGGATGATAAACATCACCACCAGGCGTGTGGTCATGCGTGAACCAGTGGCCTGGCTCCGGTATTGCTGGATCAACTGGTAAATGTGTTTGCCGATCAGACCGAGTAATAACAGGATGGCGAGGAGATTGATACCCAGTAACACAGAATAGAGGCGATCAAATAACTGAGAGTTCTGGGTGGAGCCGCTGAGCAGATACAGAGATGACAACAGTAGTAAAAATAGCACTACCACCGGGAGACTGCCGGAGCTGAGTCGTCTTAGTGTTGTAAGGGCCATGTGTACCAGTTACTTGCAAGCTGCCAGTTAGAAGAAATATAGGCTAGTGGGCGCATGGGTGCAGGCAGGGACTCGATATCCAGGTGTACACGCAGTTTAACCAGGTAATCATTGTTCTTATCTAGCAGGCCTGAATCAATCAAGGGTAGACCCGTGATTCGGCCTAGTGCCATGAGTGTTGTCCCCAGATTAGGGTAATCGTGTTGTGCACCGCTGTTGAGGTTATTCACAATGTATTTTTCCGTCAGGGCGTGATAAAGCAATAAATAGCCTTGTTGCAGCTCTGCAATGGTTTTGTTCCACCACCAGCTACGTTGCTGTTCGACTTTGATATCCAGCAATATAATAATCGGGATGCCACTTTGTAGGGCTTTTTGTGCCTCGTTTGAAAATTGAAAGTCGATGCGGGTATCGAGCAGGTACACGTGTTCCTGTTGGTGGATTTCCACTGATTCGATTTGAAAACCCCTAGCCTGCACCAGGTTTGGCAGGAGCATGATAAACACCAGAAAGTGTAATCGGTGATGCAAGTTTGGCGCGTCACTCATGGCCTGTTTTGTATAAAATTGCATAAAAAAAGCCATCCATATTATCTTCACCGGGTAATATTTGGCGTCCTGCAGGGGTGGGTTTACCCCAACTTGCTTCGATTTTCTGAAGTCTGGCATCGGGCTGTTTGGCTAAAAAACGGGTGATTTGTTGATCGTTTTCTTCCGGTAAGACCGAACAGGTTGCATATAAAAGCATACCGCCCTGTTTGAGTAAGGGCCAGAGCTGATGCAATAATTTATGTTGGATTGCCTGCAAGGTCGGGATGTCATCGGCGCGGCGCAGGCATTTAATATCCGGATGACGACGGATGACACCGGTGGCGCTGCACGGGGCGTCAAGCAGGATGCGATCGAAGGTTTGTTCATCCCACCAGCTAGCGGGTTCAGCTGCATCTGCACAGATGAGTTTGGCGGTCAGCCCCAGCCGTTGCAGATTTTCTGCCACTCGATCCAGCCGGGTTTGTTCAATATCGATGGCCACCACTTCTTTCACTGCTGGCTGGGACTCGAGGATATGGGCCGTTTTACCACCAGGGGCGGCGCAGGCATCCAGGATGCGCTCACCGGCTTTAGTCTGGAGTAGCTCGGCGGCCAGTTGGGCTGCACCATCCTGCACCGAGGCCTCCCCTGCACCGAACTCGGGTAACTGTTCGATGCCCGTTGGGCTGGCCAACTGGATACCGTGATGAACATGGGGCAAGGCCGAGGCGGAGAGTTTTTTTTCGGTCAGCTTGTTTAAATAAGCATCACGTCCCGTTTTTTGTTGATTGACCCGCAAACTCATGGGGGCCTGTTGGTTGTTGGCCCCAAGGATGGCTTGCCAGTCTTTTGGCCAGGCTTGCTGTAGCTTGTCCCGTAACCAGTTTGGGTGGGCATAGTAGGCTGTGGGGTTTTCTTCGGCGCTGAGTGATTCAAGCAGGGTTGCCTGCTGACGAAGGAAATTACGCAATACTGCATTGACTAGATCTTTTGCCCAGGGTTTGCGCAGGGCTTTGGTGGTGGCGACGGTTTGCGACACGGCGGCATGATCCGGGATACGCATCTCCATAAGTTGGTAAAGACCGATCAATAACAGGCAGTAGACGTCCTGATCTTTTTGACGCAATGGCTTTTTGAGTAATGTGCCTAGCAGATAGTCGAGTTTCAGTTGCCAGCGCAGGCAGCCATAACACAAGGCCTGGCAAAGTGCCTTGTCGGTGGCTTGCTCAAGTTTGGGAAGGTGGGTATTGAGGCTGTCAGTAAGGCTGCGGCCATGCTGGATTACCTGTAGCAGCACGGCTACGCTGGCCTGTCGCGGTGTCATCGTTTGTGTTTATTCATGTTGCAGGGGGATATTGAGGATGTTCTCCATTGTACACCAATGCAGGCTGGCAAATAGGTTTATCAGGCCGATATTGGGACAGGGAGATCCAGTTTGAGGAGGATTTTTTTCACTTTCTCCACGAACATCTCCGGTTTAATAGGCTTGATGATGTAATCATTGATCCCGGCTTCAATGGCCTCTCTGACTTTATTTGCCTCGGTGACGGTGGTGACCATTACAAAGGGTGTGTGCCTATGGGTATCACTGCTGCGAATATGGCGCAG
This sequence comes from Gammaproteobacteria bacterium, assembly GCA_022712915.1. Classification (GTDB taxonomy): domain Bacteria; phylum Pseudomonadota; class Gammaproteobacteria; order UBA6429; family Thiohalophilaceae; genus JAHEDB01. The sequence continues at coordinate 29,213 of JAFLJQ010000205.1, forward strand.
GGCATCAATGCCGGACATTTTGGGCATGCCCCAGTCACAAATGATGAGATCGAATGGCGTTTCAGCCATTTTTTGCAACAGCTCCTCCCCATTTATGGCCTCGCTAATGTCATGGAATCCGGCCTTTATGAGGGCAGATTTGAGCACTTTACGCATCATTTGCATATCGTCGGCGATCATTATTTTTGGTAGCTGCTTCATGATATTACCCATTCCTTAATAGTTTTTGTGTCCTGGTTTTGATGTTTAATGTTGTTCAGTTTTCGTAAAATGAACATGATCTTGCCGACAAATAGATCGGGTTTAACCGGTTTGACGATATAGTCTGTGACGCCATCCATCATGGCCTGACGGATATTTTCCGGATCGGCTATCGAGGTGACCATCACGAAGGGTGTGTCCTTGTGCGTGTCATCCTGTCGTACATAGCGCAGGGTTTCGATACCCGTCATCTCGGGCATCTCCCAATCGCAGACGATCAAATCGAATTTGTCCCGTTTAAGGTGCTCTACCACCTCGACCCCGTTTTTTGCTTCAACAATTCCCGTGAAACCAGCGTTGATTAACGCGATTTTCAGTGCTCGTCGAATCATTTGTATGTCATCAGCGATCATGACTTTTGGCATGTAATGCATAACACCTCGCTGTATGATTTAAATTTTAAAATAACCATGTATTCAGTGCGGATTATTGTGAATATTTGTGACTTAGCCTCGCACTCAGTCTTGTATCGGCCTTAAAATCGTGTGGATTAGGAAAAGATGAGAAATAGTTGTTTGTTAACTTATTGATAAGTAAGCACATATAAAATCAGTCAAGTATTTCGCCCGGCTGGAGTAGATCTGAATGGCCATTGAGCAGGGCAGCGGCATCCATGGGCTTGCCACCGGGGAGTTGTAACAGGGTGATGTGTAAGACGCCCTTACCGCAGGCGATATCGAAACCGGTTTTGTCCGAATTGAGCAGACAGCCAGGTCTGGCATCGGTCTGGATGTCGAGTGCCTCGGCCTGCCAGATGCGAATGACCTTGTCGGCCAGCTTTGTCTGGGCAACAGGCCAGGGGTTAAAGGCCTGTATCTGACGGGCCAGTTGTATTGCTGGCTGATGCCAGTCCAATCGGGCCTCGGCCTTATCCAGTTTTTGGGCATAACTGGTCTGTTGTTCATCCTGAGGTTCGGGATGAAGGCCGTCGGGTAACAAGTCGAGGACGTGAAGCAGCGCACGGGCACCGATGTCGGCCAGCCGATCATGAAGGCTTTGGGCTGTGTCGCCGACTTTAATAGGGCAGGATCCTTTCAATAACATGTCACCCGTGTCGAGACCCATGTCCATTTGCATGATGGTGACCCCGGTTTCTTTATCGCCCGCCAGAATGGCGCGTTGAATCGGGGCAGCACCGCGCCAGCGTGGCAGGAGAGAGGCATGAATATTCAGACATCCGTAGCGGGGAATGTTTAGTATTGCTTCAGGCAGGATTAGACCATAGGCGGCAACCACCATGACGTCGGCCTGCCATTGTTGCAAGGCACCCTGATCCTGTTCAGATTTCAGACTCAGGGGTTGGCAGACGGGAATGCCGTGTTGCATGGCCAGGGCCTTAACCGGGCCGGGTTTGAGTTTGCGACCTCGACCGGCCGGACGATCAGGCTGGGTATAGACCGCAACAAGCTCATGAGGCGAGTTAAGCAGGGCCTGGAGGGCCACGGCGGCAAAGTCCGGCGTGCCGGCGAAGATAATACGTAAGGGTTTAGTCACAATATTTTAGTCTGGTGTGAGGGATGGATTATGGCAATGCCGTCTGGCACCACTATAAGGTCATGGCCTGTTTTTGTTGCTTGGTGAGTTTCTTTTTAATTCGTTGTTGTTTCAGAGGACTAAGATAGTCAACAAACAGTTTTCCGGCCAGGTGATCCATTTCGTGTTGGATACAGACGGCCAACAGCTCAGTTGCCTCTAATTCGAAGGCGTCGCCATTACGATCCAGCGCCTTGATCCTGATGTGACTGGCACGCTGGACGGTTTCATAGACTTCTGGCACGGACAGACAACCTTCGTCCATCTCTTGTGTGCCATCATGCTCGATTATTTCCGGATTGATCAGACAAAGTGGTTGGCTCTTGTTGTCGGATATGTCGAGGACAATAATTTGTTTGTGGATGTCGGCCTGAGTGGCCGCTAAACCAATGCCCGGTGCATCATACATGGTCTCAAACATATCAGAGATGATCTGCTCAAGCTCGGGTGTGACAGCCTTAACGGGGGTGGCGACGGTGCGTAGGCGGTCATCAGGAAAACATAAAATATTCAATTTAGCCATAGGATTTCGTGCGATAGTTATAGTAAAAGTGTAGAAAAAGCTGATAGCATTATGATATTAATCAATAATCATCTATTCTCAATACAGAATGTTGGTGTATTGGTAACGGATATGAGCCTAACCCACGTGATAACAAAGATGGCTAATTTTAAACTTACTTTTCAATTATATAAACACCTTCTGCTCACATTAATGGTTGTTGCCTTGTTTTGGGTGGCCATGTCCGGTCAGGCCATGGCGGCCAAAACTGACCGTTATGTCGTAAAAAAGGGAGATACCCTGTGGGACATATCTAAACGCTTCCTTAATGACCCATGGTTATGGCCGGAAGTCTGGCATATCAACCCTAAAATCCGTAATCCGCACCTGATTTATCCGGGCGACGTGGTATTGCTTTATTATGTTGATGGTAAACCCTATTTGACGCTGGAAGGTAAAGCGGGAATGCCTGTACCCAGTCAAGGTCTTAAAACTGTTCGTTTGTCACCCCGGTCTCATGTTTTGCCACTGGAAAGGGCCATTACGACCTTGCCGTACGATTTGATTGCCCCCTTCCTGAAACATGCGAGTGTGATACATGATGATGATATTTTGGAAGATGCCCCTTATATCGTCTCCAGTTTTGAGGGACATTTGATCTCCGGGACTGATAATAAGGTCTATGCCCGTGGCATGATCGATGATGGTACGGGTAATTACACCGTTGCACGTCTGGGGGTCACTTACCGGGATCCAACAACGGATGACATCCTGGGTTATGAAGTTTTACATATTGCCGATGCCCGTGTGGTCAAACGGGGTGAACCCACCAGTTTGGTTATAAGTGATGCTACTCAGGAGGTGCTGAATGAGGATCGCCTGTTACCTTATGAAGGCAAAAAGCCGGACTTCTACTTTTTCCCTAGCGCACCCAGCAAGTTAGTTAATGGCCAGATTATTTCTGTTATGGGCGGTGTCTCACTGATTGGCCAATATAGTGTGGTCGTTCTTAACCGGGGAGAAGGTGATGGTATGGTGGCTGGACACATCCTGATAGTGAATCAGGATGGGGATTACGTAAGAGATCCGATTGCTCGCTCGCCTGTTAAGCTACCGGACGAACGGGCTGGTATGATGATGGTGTTCCGTACCTTTGAAAAGGTCAGTTATGCGCTGGTACTTGAAGCTGAAAGATCCATGGCTATTAACGATCGTTTCACTAATCCTTAAGCATTAGAGTTAAGGGTATATTTTTTGGAAAGGAATCCTGGAGAAAGATATGGAAGATCACAAAGATGATTTGGTCTATTGGCTTGCCCTGATCAAGGCACCCGGTATCGGATCGATTACTTTTCAAAAAATTACCCGCAAAATCAGCCCGAGAGAATTTTTTCAGACGGATTGTGCCTTCTGGCAGGGGATCAATCTACCCAAAGCTAGCCGTGCCTGGCTGGCTAGTCCGGACTGGCAGGCTGTTGAGCAGGATTTACGCTGGGCCGAACAGCCCGATTGCCATATCCTTCGACTGGTTGATGAACAATACCCTCTTCTGCTCAAAGAAATCCCCGATCCACCGCCCATTTTATATGTCAAAGGTAATTTGAATAGCTTGCAAATGCCGCAGATCGCCATGGTGGGGAGTCGTAATGCATCACCTGTGGGCCGGGAAACGGCCTATGCTTTTGCCAGGCAGCTGGTTCAACAGGGGCTGGCCGTAACCAGTGGCCTGGCATTGGGTATTGATGGGGCGGCCCATGCCGGTGCATTGGCGGGTCAGGGGCAAACCATTGCCGTAATGGGCACCGGTCTGGACCGACTTTATCCTGCCAGGCACCAAAAACTGGCCGAACAGATTCTGCAACAAGGTGCTCTGGTGAGTGAATTTGCCATCGGCACACCGCCACAGGCAGAAAATTTCCCGCGTCGAAACCGTATTATCAGTGGTTTGTCGATGGGCGTGTTGGTGGTGGAGGCTGCGATTCGCAGTGGCTCATTGATTACCGCTCGTATGGCCTTGGAGCAGGGACGGGAGGTGTTCGCTATTCCAGGTTCGATCCACAGTACTTTGGCGAAAGGATGTAATAATTTGCTCAGGCAGGGTGCAAAATTGGTGGAAACGGCCGCTGATGTTATTGAAGAATTGGGGTTTTTTGGTAGTTTTTACCCGTCAGAGACAGCGGTTAGTGATTCAGGGAATGATTTCCCACTGGATAGGTCTTATCAGATGCTGCTTGAGTGTGTTGGTTATGAGCCCATAGGGATTGATGCGGTGATTGTACGCAGTGGATTGACGGCAGAGTTAGTTTGTTCCATGCTCTTGGTATTAGAATTGCACGGAGTAGTTGAAACTACAGCGGGCGGTCTATATTCTCAGACAGGCAAGAGGAATAATGATGAAAGAAAACATACTCGATGTGCTGATGTATCTGTTTGAAAATTATATGAATGATGAAATAGAATTTGACTCTGATGAAGAATCTCTCCGAGCTGAATTGCGGGCTGCCGGTTTTCATCAGACTGAAATTAGTAAGGCTTTTGATTGGTTAGAAGGTCTGGCGGACATGCAAGACAAGCCTTATGCAGTTCCGTTGAATACTGCCTCGATTCGGATTTATACCCAGTCAGAGTGTGGCAAACTGGATGTGCATTGTCGGGGATTCCTTCAGTTTCTGGAGCAGACCGGTGTACTGGATCACGTTACACGTGAAATGGTGATTGATCGTGTGATGGCACTGGAGTCAGAAGAATTTGATCTCGAACAACTGAAATGGGTTGTGTTGATGGTTTTGTTTAACCAGCCTGGGCAGGAAGCGGCCTTTGCCTGGATGGAAGATCTGGTGTTTGATGAAGCTGTGGGACGTCTGCACTAATTGCCGTTTAGGCTTAACATACAGCGCAGTGCCCGCCAATTGCGGGCATTTGCTTTTTTAGACCCTTATCTTGGGACAAGAATGGAAAAGTAGGATCGTTATGGCAAAAAATTTGGTCATTGTGGAATCGCCTGCCAAGGCGAAGACTATTAAAAAATATCTTGGTAAAGATTTTGAGGTGTTGGCTTCTTACGGGCATGTGCGGGATCTGCTGCCTAAAGAAGGGGCTGTCGACCCCGCCAACGACTTTGCCATGAAATATCAGCTTATTGAAAAAAATGAAAAGCATGTGGAAGCGATCACCAAGGCGATGAAAAAGGCTGAAACCCTGTATCTCGCGACGGATCCGGATCGCGAAGGTGAAGCCATATCCTGGCATTTGTTTGAAATCCTCAAGGATCGCGGTGTTCTTAAGGATAAAAATGTTGGCCGAGTGACCTTCCACGAAATCACCAAACGGGCGGTCAATGAAGCGGTTGCACAATCTCATGAAATTTCACAGGATATGGTGAATGCTCAGCTTGCCCGTCGAGCACTGGATTATTTGGTCGGTTTTAATCTGTCTCCCCTGCTTTGGAAAAAGATTCGCCGTGGTTTATCAGCTGGCCGGGTGCAGAGCCCGGCTTTGCGTTTGATCGTCGAGCGGGAACTGGCGATAGAAAAATTTCTGCCTCGAGAATACTGGACCATTGAAGCTGATGTACAGAGTGATGGGCAGGGTTTCTCTGCCAAACTGACACTGCTGCATGGTGAGAAGATCAGCCAGTTCTCTATTGAGGAGGAGGCAACGGCCAAACAGGCTGAGAGTGATCTTGCGACGGCCGCCAAGGGTAAGTTGCACATTGTTAAGGTGGAAAAGAAAAAGCGCAAACGTAACCCGGCTGCACCTTTCACAACCTCGACCATGCAACAGGAGGCCGCTCGCAAGCTTGGTTTTACGGCCAAGAAAACCATGAGCGTGGCCCAGCAGCTTTACGAAGGTATTGATCTTGGTGGTGAGGCCGTCGGCTTGATCACCTATATGCGTACCGATTCGGTTAACCTGGCGGCTGAGGCGGTGGATGAAATTCGTACTTATATCGCGGACAAGTTTGGGGCTGACAATGTGCCCAAGGATGTACGGGTCTATAAGACTAAGTCAAAAAATGCTCAGGAGGCCCATGAAGCGATCCGGCCAACCTCGGTATTGCATGAGCCGGCGCAGATTAAAAGTTATCTTAGCAAAGATCAGAGTCGTCTCTATGAACTGATCTGGAAACGTACCGTCTCCTGTCAGATGATCCATGCCACTCTCGATACCGTGGCCGTAGATCTAGCCGCAGGTGACAAGCACATGTTTCGTGCTAATGGTTCGACTCTGGTATCGCCTGGTTTCATGGCGGTCTATCAGGAAGGCACGGATGACAGCAAGACCGATGATGATGAGAAGATGCTGCCGTCACTGGAAGAAGGCCAGGACGTTACGCTGTTGGCGGTCAAACCCGATCAGCATTTTACCGAGCCCCCTCCCCGTTACTCAGAAGCGAGTCTGGTCAAATCACTGGAAGAGCATGGCATTGGCCGACCTTCAACCTATGCTTCGATCATCTCGACCCTGCAAACGCGTGAATATGTGGAGATGGATAAAAAACGTTTTATCCCCACCGATGTGGCTCGGGTGGTGAACAAATTCCTCACTGAACACTTTACCCAATATGTCGATTACGACTTTACCGCCCATATGGAAGATGAGCTCGACGCCATCTCGCGCGGTGAACAGGAATGGGTGCCGATGATGAAAAAATTCTGGCAACCGTTTAAGGATCTGGTTATCGATAAGGAGGCCAATGTTGATCGCAAGGATGTGACTCACGAGGCGCTGGATGAAAAATGTCCTAAGTGCGGGGAACCTTTAGCGATTCGCCTTGGTCGGCGTGGCCGATTTGTCGGTTGTAATGCCTATCCTGAATGTGATTACACGCGTAATGTCGATGGCGATACAGATGACGAAGACAATGAACTGCTCAAGGGTCGCAAGTGCCCTGAATGTGAGTCCGACCTGCTGATACGTCATGGTAAGTATGGCAAGTTTATCGGTTGTAGCGGCTATCCAGATTGTAAGCATATTGAACCGCTGGAAAAACCGGAAGACTCCGGTGTACAGTGCCCCGAGTGCAAACAGGGTAATATACTCAAGCGCAAATCACGTCGTGGTAAAATTTTCTTTTCCTGTGAGCGGTATCCTGATTGCAAATATGCTGTCTGGAATGAACCCATTAATGAGGCCTGCCCTGATTGTGGTTTCCCCATGTTGACGACTAAGACCACTAAACGTCGTGGTACCGAAAAGGTCTGCCCGCAACAGGATTGTAAATACACTGAAGCAGTGGAAGATGATGAAGATGAACCAGCGGCAAGTTGATACGTTGCTGAATTCTTGGGTTATATATTTGTAATAATTAATCAAGGTCTCATGGTTTAGTGCTATGTCCTTGTTATTTAACTGATCGATAATACCGTTCGCCAATGGTCTCCTGAGTTTTATATCTTATTAGGGCGCATCGATAAATAGTGATTTTTTCGTGAGAGCAAGGAAGCGCCGTGCGCACGACTGCATGGCAAGGATTGCTCCATACAATCTTTTTGCATTTCCTCCATTCATGGAGGTCAGAGCTGGAGGTTGGATGAAGCATGGAGCCAGAATCCTAGAACCACAGATGAGGACAAGGTGCCGTCCAGGTGTTCGAGCACGGCGCTGACGCCGCTATCGCGGACTTGTGCCCCTAGTGAAAAGTGTATTTATAGAAGTGCCCATTAGTCAATGGACTTGATGTCCTAGATCGTACCGTGTACGAAAATCGTGTGTTCATACAAAGTAATCAATTTTCTCAATTAGTGATGGTCATGGTCTGGTCAATGGCGGATCAGAGGGAGCCGTGATCACCTACCCAGTTCTGGACATGCAGATTTCGAAGGGTATTAAAGGTGGTTTTTATCAATGTTGAGGCAAACTGTCGCCTTGGTTTATCTGTAACATAGGGATGTCATGTATCGTTAACTATTTTGGGCTCCTGATCTGAGTCACTGGTACTGGTACTGGTACTGGTGTTGGTGTTGGTGTTGGTGTTGGTGATATCTGCGATCCAGTCAGTATTGATATGTGTAGTATGTGTCTGATGTGACGCATGCGTTTATATTCCTGTTGAATTTGTGTGTATATTGGGTTGTCGGTCGTTTGTGTAAGTAGCCGAATGATCAAACAGGGCTGTGTGCTGCACGGCATGCCTTCATTGTTATTGAATAATGCATTGTCCCAGCCGGATCGTTTGTCCTGCCATTTGGTGGCGCCAGGCGGAGGGTTTGTTGGCCAGAGGTGGGCTTGCCTTAGTCCCTGGTGTCAATCCTGAGTTGTGTTTTGTTAATTTGCAGTTTGTTTTATCATGACACATATCGTTCCAGTCCATGTCTGGTCAAAGGGTGTGAAATCCTATAGTAAACAGGAAAAACTTGCACTACCATTGTGCGGTGTTGTTATTGGACTGCCCCCGTTTCTTCCGTTTGAGGGTGATAATTTTTAGTCGCTCAATCTGGTTGGCATGATGTGTTGCTAAGCACATGATATTGGGTCAGAAATTAATTTGTTCAACAGTGCCGGAAAGTTTTAATGGGCATGATTATTGAGCAAAAAACCATTGATGTTGAGAGCAGAATAGTCATATGAATATCTCTATTGTTGGCACGACGCCTTTTGTGGATCAAAAACCAGGTACCTCTGGTTTGCGAAAAAAGGTGACCGTTTTTCAGACACCTCATTATCTTGAGAATTTTGTTCAGGCCATTTTCGATGCTATCCCTCAAGGCGAGAAGACGGCACTGGTGCTGGGTGGTGATGGTCGTTATTACAACCGGCAGGCCATACAAATTATTATCAGAATGGCAGCCGCTAATGGTTTTAAGCGGTTACTGGTCGGCCAGCATGGTTACTTGTCTACACCCGCAGCCTCGGTGGTGATTCGTAAACAAAAGCTTGATGGCGGCATCATCTTATCCGCCAGTCACAATCCTGGTGGCCCTGATGGTGATTTCGGTATCAAGTTTAATACTCGAAACGGTGGACCTGCACCCGAGTCAGTGACCGATCGCATTCATGACATAGCTTCATCCCTGGCTGAATATCGCATCATGGCGGCTGATGAGCTAGATATTGATACTTGTGGATGTTATCAATTAGGTGAGACCACCATTGAGGTGATCGATCCAGTATCCGACTATGTTGAGCTCATGGAGCAGCTGTTTGACTTTACCAGTATCAAGGCTTTGTTTAATAGCGGGGTGTTTAACATGGCCTTTGATGCCATGCATGCCATCACGGGGCCGTATGCCAGTGAGATCCTGGTGCGGTGTTTGGGAGCTGCGGAAGAGTCACTCATGAATATTCAACCAAAGGAAGATTTTGGTGGCGGCCACCCGGATCCTAATTTGGTGTATGCCCATGAATTGGTTGCCTTGTTTGAACAACCGATCACGGCACCGGATTTTGGGGCGGCCTCTGATGGTGATGGGGATCGCAATATGATCCTGGGGCGTGACGTTTTCGTTACACCCAGTGACAGCCTGGCCATTATGGCGGCTAATGCCCATCTGTTACCGGGATATGCATCAGGTATTAAAGGCGTGGCACGCTCTATGCCGACGAGTCGGGCTGTCGATCTGGTGGCTGAATGTCTTGGTGTGGAATGTTATGAAACGCCCACCGGCTGGAAGTTTTTTGGCAACCTCATGGATGAAGGGTTGATTACCCTGTGTGGTGAAGAAAGCTTTGGCTCCGGTTCGGATCACATTCGTGAAAAGGATGGTCTCTGGGCGGTTCTTTTCTGGCTTAATTTGATCGCCATCAAGAAGCAGTCGGTGCATAAGATCGTGCTCACACATTGGCAAGCCTTTGGCCGTCATTACTATAGCCGACACGATTATGAAGGTGTCGATCAGGGCAAGGCTAGTGCCATGATTGAAGGCCTGCGAGACAGGCTGGATGGTCTGAATGGTCGTCAGTTTGGCAATATAAGCATTACCCTGGCCGATGATTTCAGCTACTTGGATCCGGTGGATGGCAGCCGTTGTGACAGGCAGGGTATACGCTTGAGCTTTAGTGATGAATCACGCATTGTGGTGCGTATGTCGGGTACTGGCACAGAAGGTGCGACGGTACGAGTTTACTATGAGCGTTATGAGCCGGCCAATGGCAAGCTGGAGGAAGAGACGCAAGCTTATCTGGCTTCTTTATTTGTCATTGCTGAAGAGTTGATGCAGTTACAAAGTAGTACGGGACGGGCTAAGCCGGATATTATTACCTGAATCATGGATGCGTTAATACGTAACATTTTTTAAATTTTGTTATTTTAGTGGCAATGGCAGGCCTGAAATGAGTGAAACAATATTTAAACTTGAAGTTCGTCCAAGCATTCCCTCGGCATTAATCGGTTTACAATAACTGGCCTCTGATCTGCTATATAGCTGGGACAGAGGGGTTTGGGCCCTGTTTTATCGTCTGGATGATGAATTATGGGAATCGTGTAATCATAATCCAAAGGTATTCTTGTGCCGTATTGCACAGACCAAATTGGATGAGGCGACAGAAAGTCATCTGTTCCTTGAGGAATACCAGCGGGTCATGTCCGCCTTCAATACCTATCATAGCAAGATCATTAGTTCACATATTGAAGACTCGCTGGATATGGAGCATGATTTGGTTGCCTATTTTTGTGCCGAGTTTGGTTTTCACGAAAGCTTCCCTATCTATTCGGGCGGTTTGGGTATCCTGGCTGGAGATCACTGTAAGGCAGCGAGTGACCTGGGTGTACTTTTGTAGACATCGGCCTGCTGTATCGTCAGAGTTATTTTAAACAGAGCATTGATGGCAAAGGCAATCAGGAGGCCCATTACTAGTCCATTGATTTTGATGATTTGATCGTTAGTCCGGCGACCACTGATAAGGGCAAAGAAGTTTATGTCAATGTCCTATTGGATCAACGGGAGGTCAGGTTAAAGGTGTGGGTTGCCCGAGCGGGGCATATCAAGCTTTATTTGCTGGATAGTGATCTAGTCGACAATGTTGCTGAAGATCGTCGTATCACCTTTCAGTTATATGGAGGTGATAAGCAGACCCGGATTCGACAGGAGATTGTGCTTGGCATTGGCGGTTTTGCATATCAATGAAGGCCATGCCGCTTTCCAGATCCTGGAGCGTTGCCGAGAGTATGTTTCTCAGAGCATGGACTTTAACAGTGCCATGGAACTGGTGGCCGGGGCGACCGTGTTCACTACGCATACCCCGGTGCTTGCCGGTCACGACATCTTTGAGGGTGATAGCATCGATCATCACTTTACCGAATACAGCAAGGATCTGGGTATCAGTCTGAATGAACTTCATCGACTGGGTGCCTCGCCCAGTAAGCATGTTTCAATATGACCGTGCTGGCGTTACGTGGCTCATGTTTTCATAACGGAGCCAGCCGTATTCATGGTGGGGTAGCATCAGCTATGGAGGGTTATGTTTGGCCACAGATTTCGGCTGAGGAAAATCCTATTTCTTATGTCACCAATGGTGTGCATGTACCGACCTTTCTGGCACGTGAATGGGTCAGCTTGTTTGATATGCGCTTTAGCCAATGGCGTAATGAGTTATTGAACCCGGCGGATTACTGGGAATGTATCGATACCATCCCGGCTCATCGTTTCTGGAGTTTACGACTGGAGTTGAATACTCAAATGCTTGATTATGTGAACCAGCGGGTGGTTAAATGATTCCGCCGAGCTGGTTACAGTGAGGCCATTATTAAAGGCTTGACTCAATGCTCGTCGACCTCGGATAAGAATGTGTTGGTGATGGGTTTTGCACGACGCTTTGCTACATATAAATGTGCCACATTGTTATTTTCTGATCCCGAACGGCTGGCGCGTATCATTAATGATCCTGAACGGTCGATGATATTGATGTTTGTGGGTAAGGCCCATCCGGCAGACATGCCAGGGCAGGAATTGATTTGTACCATTCATGAGTTCTCCCTGCGTCCCGAGTTTATAGGCAAGATCATCTTGCTTGAAGGTTATGGCGTGGCTCTGGCCCGCAAACGGGTGACCGGCGTGGATGTTTGGCTCAATACCCCGGAGTATCCCCTGGAGGCCAGTGGTACTTCGGGAGAAAAGGCCGCCATTAATGGTGTGATCAATTTGAGTGTACTCAATGGTTGGTGGGGTGAGTGTTATAACGGTGAGAATGGCTGGCCCATTTATCCTCATATCAATCAGGACAAAAGCGAGCTGAGTAATTAGGGATATTCAACGGCCTGGGTACAGATCTCCAAGGCCTCAATGAAGTCTTGTATTTCTCGCTTTAACTCACAGCGCATGGTGGTTGACTAGGTTAAACATTTTTATGCCAAGGCGCGTGATCAGTTTAAACATCTTTCACAACAAGGTGGCCAACCGGCAAAAGATCTGGCTGCCTGGAAAGTTCATATACATCAGAATTGGGAGCATGTTCGTATTCAGTGCAGAGGCGATAACCAAGAGCAAATTCAGCAGGGCGATATACTCTAGCCTTACAGGTTAGCACCAAATTGAACGGATTTACTGCTAAGGATGTGGTGGTTGAATGCTTTGTGGGTTATCTGGGGGAGGTGGGTAAATTTAGTGTTCATGAACAGTTGTTGTTTGAATATGTTGGCAAGCAGGGTGAGCAGGATATCTTTGAATTGAAATTGCAGCCGATAGCCTCGGGATTGAATCACTACAAGATCAGGATGTACTTCAGCCATCCCTTTCTGGCCCACAAGCTGGAACTAGGGTATATGATTTGGGTGTGATTGTTTGGTTTTATTAAGACAGCGTAATTCATGTAAGGTGAGTCGCTACTGTCCCGCTAAGTATTTAATCCATTTAAAGATCTAAACCGCAAAGGATCTCAACGCTATTTTTTTCTATATTAGAGGGAAATTAGGGGTTATCCGAAGTATTCAAGAGCTCATTTTTATAAAATGCCTGATTTATTTTTTTTTTTGCGCTTCTTTGCGACCTTTGCGGTAAAGGGTGTTTTACGAGCATTTTTCATGTCTCATACCCATTTCAACTTCCTCAAGCCTTTATGTGCCAGATAAATACAAGGTTTTTTAGATTATTAACGGGACAGCAGTGCATTTCAATAGATGTGATGCTGTAGTCAATATCCCCAGTCGTACTGTATAGAAAGGTTTAAACAATCATATGCTGATCATGCCGATGAAACAGGCTTATTACCAGTATCCATTTCTGATAATGTGATGCGGCTAAGTTAGGTAGTTTATTTATTGGGCAAGATATGTTCACCTGTAAATAATTGTGTTATCTGCTCCCGTTCACGCACCACATGTACTTTGTCACCATCCACCATGATCTCTGCAGCACGGGGGCGGGTGTTGTAGTTGGAGCTCATGCTGAAGCCATAGGCTCCTGAACTCCTGACGGCCAGCAGATCACCTTGATTAATGTCTAGTTCACGGTCCTTGCCGAGGAAGTCACCGGTTTCACACACCGGGCCTACGATGTCATAGCAGCGTGTAGCACCGTCTCGCTGTTCAACAGGAATGATGGCTTGCCAGGCACTGTATAAGGTTGGCCGGAGAAGATCATTCATGGCGGCATCGATGATGGCGAAATTTTTGTGGGCCGTTAGTTTAAGGTATTCGACCTGAGTGACCAGGATACCAGCGTTACCGGCAATGGCGCGGCCGGGTTCGATGAGAATCTCCAGTTGCCGATCACCGAGGCGCTCATTCATTGCGTGGATATATTCATCGGGCAGGGGGGGGGTTTCATCTTTGTACTGAATCCCGAGGCCACCGCCGAGATCGAGGTGTTGAATCTTTATACCCTCTGCAGCCAGTTGATCAATCAAGGCCAGTACCCGATCTAGAGCATCGAGGAAGGGTGCGGTTTCAGTTAGTTGAGAGCCTATATGACAATCGACACCATGAATATCGATATTGGGCAGTGCCTGGGCACGGGAATAGATCGTCAGGGCATCATCAATGGCGATGCCGAATTTGTTTTCCTTTAGACCGGTAGAAATATAAGGATGGGTCTTGGCATCTATGTCCGGATTGATCCGTAGGGAGGTGGGTGCTTGTACGCCCATCTCGGTAGCTATCTGATTGAGGCTTTCCAGTTCGGCGGCTGATTCGACATTAAAACAATAAATGCCAACTTCAAGCGCACGACGCATCTCATCTTTGCGTTTACCGACGCCGGAGAAAACTACTTTTTGAGGGTCACCGCCTGCGGCCAGGACTCGTTCCAGTTCTCCCACTGAGACAATATCGAAACCAGAGCCGAGCCTTGCAAATAGATTGAGGATGGCCAGATTGGAATTAGCCTTAACGGCATAGCAGACCAAATGGTGGCGGGCTTGTAAGGCCTGATCAAAGGCATGCCAGTGTTGTTCCAATGTGGCACGGGAGTAGATAAAACAGGGCGTACCGTATTGTGCTGCAATGTCAGTGACGGCTACATTTTCGACATATAGCCGACCATGTTGATATTTAAAATGATCCATTTGAGCTCAAGGTTGTTGGTTGGGTTGGGATTGAGGTTTGGTCTGTTTAGCTTTATCTTTGTCTGTCATCTGGTTTACCTCCGGCGAATGATAAAGTGCTCCTTTTTGACCGCAGCCAGCAATAAGGCTGACGCCGGAAGCCAGTATCAGCAGGGCCATGAACATGATGGAGGGATAGTATAAACGCATAAAGTGACCAATTTAAGGTTAATTTGATTAAATTAAGGGGGGGATTATACGCCACCTTTAAATAATTTCTATGGCCGTATCGTAACAAAATCTGACTGAACATCCATTCTAATTCAAAGCTTCTTGTTTAAATTCTTCCGTATAGCTGCGGTGTGTTCTCTTTTCTGCTGTCATTTCTTGCCTCGTTTGTGTAGTTTACACTCTTAACAAGGTGTCCTGAATCATTTAGACCACAACACTATTTCTGATATCGATACAATTTTTGGTTTAGGTATGAACATTCCCGTTGAAAAAATTTTCTATTCGTATGGAATGGGAGCGCTTTGCCAAAACTGGTAAGGATGCCGCAAGCGTTTCACTTGGCCAGGGTATGTCTTTGTTATCTTTTGGCATCAATTTTATATTTTAAATTATATTGAGACTGGTGAAAGCCAGTCTCAATATTACAGATTAGTAAGGAGGCCATGACAATAGGGCAGAAAACCCAATCTCTCGTTAAGCATTCTTGCTTATTTGACCTGAAATATGTTTTGTACGTCATAATGTCAAATAGGCGTAAAGTTGGTGGCGCTGTATGCAATGGAAAAAGTAAATTCCCGATTAGTTAAAATGTGTATGTTATCTTCAATCACTGTTATCTCATTAAGCATTTAATCTGTTCAAAATATAAATTGCAAAGAATCACACTGTCATTTTGTTTGTGTAAGAGAACAAAATTAGGTTGCCGCTAAGATCTTCAGGCTCATTCTCTATATAATGTGCGATTTATTTTTCCTTGTGCCTCTTTGCGACCAAAACAGTTGTATGGACACTTTTTATGTCTCAATATACCCATTCTATTTTCTTTAAGGGTGCCTCTAAAAATCCACTGAAGCAGTGCTGACGGCGTTAAAAAAAGCTCAAAATACTCATTTACATGAAAATGATTCGCTCTCGCCCATCCATGTACAAAACTGCGCTTTTCGCTTGGTTTTGCTTTGCCATCATTTGCCGGATTGAATTTTTAGAGGCACCCTTAAGTTTTTAAGTAAAGGGTAGATACGCCATTTTTATATTTTTAACGGGATAGCCGTCGGTCTATTAGAGTTATTTTTTTGCGACAATAAAAATTTCATCAAAAGGAAAATGTTTTTTGCTGGATATCACGAATTTTTCATCTTCCAACCATTTAATGATTTTATCTACCTCATAAAAGGCACCTTTCCCATTTGCCAGGTTTAAAAAATAATTCCCCATTAAGTCGTTAAGACTTCTCTTGTCTGAGTAAGTGATTGGAGTAAAAATGCAAATAGTGCCTCCCTCGGGCAGAGCATTATATGCATTGCGTAATATCATTCTATTTTCTTCGGGTGAAAAAATATCTATAAAGTGGAATAATAATATGCAATCATATCCAGACGGTATTTCTTTAAGCGCATTTCCGTTATAGACTTTCAAGCGATCATCTAGCTTGTTTTCTTCAAATCTTTTTTGAGCTACTTTTATCACTTCAGGAAAATCAAACACAGTTACCTTTATCTGTGGATGTCGCTTGGCCAACGCTAGTGCGATTTCACCTTTGTTTCCCCCCACATCCAGCAAATTTCCACATGTCTCAAATATAGACTCTGAGGTGACTTCGCTTTTATTAAGGTTGGTGAACTTTTGCATAAAGTCAGCAAAATACTTATTTTTGGCGGGATCCTCTGAAATGGCTTCATAGAAATTACTGCAATTCTCACCAAATATTTCAGTTAGTCCTTTGGGTTTGTTTTCCTTTATAGAAGAAGGCAGGGCGGCATAAGATGGATCGACCACATGAGTAAAATACTCTATGGTTGTTTTTAAGGAAAATAATGCTTCATTTTTATCTAGAGCAAAAAAAGTTAATGTTGGGTTGTTGTAATATTCATCGTTAATTTTTATAAGCACTTGTCCGTATTCAAGGCTTTTTAAAAGAATTTCTAAAGGGTAATGTTCAACTTGCAATGTTTCTGACAATTGTTTAAGTGTTTGTCCTTCTTGTTTGTCAAGGGCATCATATAATCCAAGAACCATTCCGCTCCTGAAAAGTTGAGAAAAAAGTGAACCGAAAATTAGCATGGTGCTATGTAAGTCAGGGCTTCTTTTTTGATAGATTTTTTTATCTAGAATAATTCTTACAAATTTTTTACTAAAATTGTATTTAATTTTTTTTACCATATTAGTCAGCATGACAATTCCTTTTTAGTATATTAACTAGCTTGTGTAAAAACCAAAAAAACGATCTTAAGTCTTAGCTTGTTGTTGGTTAATTTTATGTTAGAGCGTCCAATATAAATAAGTTGTATTTTAATACTATTCCATAATTGATTATCCCCGTTATTATCCATAGCCGTATATTTTTAACATATTATGCATCATGGTAATTAACAATACAAACACAACACTTCGATGCTGAGAACTACATGAGTATTTAGTATTATAAATATGTTAGTGGTGATGTGGCATATTCACTATAGAGTGGGGCCCAGCAAGTAGCGTTTATTTTTGAGGGGTCTTTTTTAGTTGTTTGGGAGATAATTGAAATTGGTCGGTATTATAGTTAATGGCTGTTTATTAAATAGAATCTATTTTGATAGCACTTTGACAACATTCTAAAATGATTTTATGTTAATCAAACTATACAAATATTTTTCCTCTTAAAGTTGGAGATTTATTTTTTTGTTATGGGCGATGTTTCGTTGTTAAAATCATTTCTGGGTGGGATCTTTATTTTTTCTTTTTCAGTTTTGAGAGTATCTTGATTGATAAGGGTGCCGATTTTGGTAAAGTCGAACTGTATTTTTGTTGTATATGCTGCAAGGCTTAATGCTATAACTAAAGCTGCACCAACTATGATGCCCCAATATTTATGGTTACCTTGTTTGTTTGAACCGTCAGTGTCGGGCTGAATAATAGGAAAATCAAAAGTATTTAGGGCTGTCGGCGAGCTGTCAGCCGTTGGCAGATCATTAATTGTATCCTTTGTATCCTTTGTATGCGTTGTTTCATGCATTTGTTTTGTGTGTTCAGAAGGGATATGTTCACTCGCCTGTTCGGTTATTATTTTTGCTGAGTCCTGTTTTTTAGGCTCTCTGAATATAAAAATATCTTTTTCGCCTTCAAAAATTAGTTTGTCGCCCAGTTTTTTTACATCTACTTTATATTTTCTTGCTTTCTTGAGAGTTTGTTGCTCATTCTTAATCCTCTGTTCTTCTACATCTCTCAATTTTTCCTTGATTTCTTCTGCCATTTTCAGTGCTACCGATGACTCATCGGCATAAGGCAATAAGGGTTTTATAGTTGGGCTTAACTCATCATCAAGATTGAATATGTTATCGTGAGTGATAAGCGACTTGGCCTTAATTGCAGCATACTTGTTAAGTTTTTTGCTTTCTTCAATAGCTCTGAATTTTATTTTGCTGGCTTCTTCTCGCGCTGCCTGCCGTATTGCTGTAGCTTCATGTTCAGCTTTTTGCCGGGTATGCTCGACTTGTTTTTCTATTGATTGGGCTTCTTTTGTCAGTTGTTCGACTATAGATTTTGCTTTGGTGGCAGCCTGTTCGGCTGCTATACGTGTTTTTTCTGCTTCAATTAATGTTATTGCTAGGGTTTTTTCGGCTGCCAATATAGTTTCTTTGGTGGTTGCTCGAGTTTCTTCTGCATCGCGCAATGCAAGATTACGAACTTGATCGGCTGCTTGCATTACCGCTATTCTTGCTTCTTCGGCGGTATGCTCGGCATCAATTCGAGCTTGTTGTGCTGCTTGCTGTTGGATAGTTAATAGCTCAGCATCCCGTTGTTGCTTCATCTGCGTTTCTTGTTCTCGCAGGTGATTCAGCTCTTCTCGAAGTTTTTCTGCTTCACTCAGGGCTTGTTGACGAATCTGAGAGCTGTCCTGTTCTGCTTGTTGACGTATTTGTTTTGCTTGTCGCTCACTTTTATTAAGCACCGCTTCGGCTTTGTTGCGGGTATTTTCGAGCTCTGTTCTTAATTTTAGGGTTTCCTCCTGTTCAATTTTATTACGTAGAAGGTAAGCATCATGCGTGGCTGATTGTTTAATGGCTTCGGCCTCAGCCAGTATTTTTTCTGCTTCCTGTTTAGCTTGTAAACGCAGTTTAGTTATTTCTTCAGTGAAATTTTTCTTAGTTAGAGAAGCTTCATCTTCGTGTATGCGATTTGTTTTTTCTGCTTCAGTGACCGTAATCTCAGTTAATGGTTTAGCTGGTTGTGTAGTAGAGATATTGGGTGACTTAATCTCGTGCTGTTTAGCCTGTGATTCACCTTGTATCTGGTTACTGGGCAAGTCATGCTGGGACGAGGGTAGCTCTGGTATATTATTTTCTTCTGAATTGGGTTCTGGTTTCGTTTTTGCCACCGTTTTTTCTGTGATGGGTATTATTTTTCCTAATGTCCCCAGAACTACCAGACAGTTTATGCCGTGCTGGGCAAGTAAAAAGGCGGTTGCATGAGAGTTGTCTTTATTTTCGGCATAAATAAGGTATTGTTTTCTGGTATCAAGTGTCGGAATTCGTAAACGCATCATGGATAGAGGGATATTTTGGGCTTTTTCAAGACTGCCTTGTTTGAATTCATTATTTGTTCGAATGTCCAAAAACACCGATTTTGTATATAAGCTGCTTTTCAGGCTGTTGAGGTGAACATTTCGAATCAATGGTGTGACAAGAAAAGATAAAAAATCATCTTTTTTGAGCCGCATTAAGATCCCTTTTTCCTGCATCCGCACGGTTGCATTTCGCTTGCAATTGGTTATGAGTGCTTCTTCACCAAAGCCATCACCTTCAATCAATTTTGCCAGATGTATTTCTTTTGCTTTCTCTGCGGGTTGTCTTGTGACTGTGCAACAGCCATGCTTGATTATGTAGTAATAATCTCCTTCATTCTCTTGATGGAATATGGTTTCGCCTTTATTAACATGGATTTCTTCCATGCTCATAAGTACCTTTTGGATATTCTTGGTTGGTAGCTTCAGAAAAGCGGGTGACTGTAGAAAACGCATCATCCAGTCGGTTGCGTGGTCTGCCACATCGATTTCAGTGACCTCATATTCCCCTGATGGATTTTCATCAAGCAGAATTTCTAACAGGCTGGAGTCAATGTATAGCAGTGTTGATGCTGTTTTGGTTCGTACCGTAGCGGGTCGAGGGATCTGGTCGGCGATGGGAAACTTGGCTTCAGCGGACTTTCCTTTGATGGTCTGCTTACGGGATTTGCCTGCTGTTGAAAGTTCAATCTGGCCTGAAAGCAGGTATATTGTCTGGCCATCGTTTTCACCTTGTCGAAAGATGACTCGTCCAGCGGGCAGGTTATTGATTCGTGATTTGCTTACAATATCATCAATTTTATCGGGGGTGAGTTTGCCTAATGGGCTAAGTCCCCTAAGCGATTGTTTATCAATAGCCTTGCTAGGTACGATCATTATTGATGGTGTCAGGTTTGTCTGTTTAAAAAGTGTTCAAAATGGACTGGGGTTGCCATTAGTCACTAGCACATTACCCTTTTAATATCCCACAGATGAATCTAGCTTAGTTAGCCTGTATATGATGTGATAGATCCCACAAATTATAGATTTTGTTAATAGAGTGTTCGTGCTTAGGATGGTAAAAAATCAATGGGGTAGGTGACGGTGATGGTTTTAACCTGTCTTGCTGCAAAGCGGAATAGTTTAATTCTGGCGATGAGCTTTCTCTCTAGGGATGGACTATTCAGTTCACTGGAAATAATTCGACACTTGATGACTTTACCATTTGCGGTAATGGTCAGCTCTAGGACAACTTTGCCCTGTAGGCTGGGGTCTTTGCGTAGAGCACGGTTATAAAGGCTGAAAATTGCGCCTTTATTTTTTTCAAAAACCAGAGCAAGCTCTTCTTCTGCTCGGGTACGAGTGCTGCTTTGCCGGGTATTACCTGCACTCTTTGTGCCGATATTACTGCTGACAGATGCACTACGGCGACTTGCGAGTCCGCTTCCCCCTGTCTTGTTGGACAGTGTTTGCGTATTGATACCTCCACTGTCTTTGTGGGCAATATCATTGATAGTTGACCGTGTGCTGGTGGTTCTTGAAGTATTGGCTTTTGCTAGTGGTGTTGAGTCTGAAAATGATGACATATCAAAGGCACTTTGTAGTTCAAGTAATTCGCTTTTCATAGCAAGCAGGCCACTTTGCTGGGCTTTTGCTCGGGCTGAACGAGTCTTCGCTGCAGGCTTGGGCGTAATTTTTTTCTTGATGATTCTGGGTTTGATCTTTGGTTTAACCGCTGCTTGCTTTTGTTTTTCGATAATTAATTTGGCAAGGCGAGGTGATATTTGTTCAAGTTGCTTTTTCTCTGGTTTAGGTGCAGGGAGAAAGGGGATAGCTATGCCACAAATAACGGCAAAGATTAACGACAGTCGTAATATTTTACTGAAGCGTTTGTCACTATCGGTTTCAGACCAGGGTAAGACAGGCTCGTGCCAGTAATTATTGATTATTGCCATGCCGGTTACTCTTGAGTCGGTGTTTTTTGCATGACAGCAAGGGATATATTTGAATATTTGGCTGTTGCGCAACTAAGCATGATTTTTTTGAGTAGTTGGTAATGGAGTTCTTTGTCCCCCATGATAGTGACGCCTCGTTTTGATGCAGGTTTACTCTTTTTATCCTGGCGTGATTTTTCATCGAGACGCTTTAAGTGTTGCACCAAATCAGCTATTACCGGTGTATTACTTTTTGCTATTGCCCTGGTGTCAGCAATGACCTTACCTTGCAGTGATAACGTGGTTTTATTGACCATAATAATAATGTTGTTTTTTGGCCGTTTATCTGTCGTTGATTCTGGAAGTTTTATGGCTTTCGGGCTAGGTAATATTTCTGAATCTGCTGCACTGACGAGCAAAAAGAAAACCAGAATAGTAAAAATATCCATTAAAGACACCATGTTCAACGATGCTGATTTATCACCTCGTCGTTTGTGATGCCGTTCCATTCTGATTGTGCGTCGGGAATTTTTCATGTTTTGCAAAGTTTATTTTTTAGGAGCATCCCCGATGGAGATCTCGGGAAATAGTTCGGCTTCTATAATATTGCCTTCTTGAAAGGTAAAGTATGAGCGCGATGCATCCATGGTTTGTACCAGAATGTCATAAGGTATGTTGGCTTCTGACAGGATGGTAATCGCTTTTTTATTTTCGTATTTGGATTTTACCTGTTTTAATACTTGTGATAAAAATTTGAAGTTATATTGATCTTTGTAAAGTGGTAGTTTTCTGACAATACTCTGTCCATTTTGGACAGTAAGAGAATTTTTCCGAATAACTATTTTTAGGTTAAATGCGGATGGTTTGCTTTTTGCAGAACCGGTTT
Source organism: Gammaproteobacteria bacterium (assembly GCA_022712915.1). GTDB lineage: Bacteria > Pseudomonadota > Gammaproteobacteria > UBA6429 > Thiohalophilaceae > JAHEDB01. Next base: position 51,499 of record JAFLJQ010000205.1, read on the forward strand.
CGGGATTTGGCAGGTTAAGCTCAAGTATAGTTATATGACTAAATACGGCCGTCATTAGCAGGAATGGCACTAGTATGACCATCAAGTTCATGAAGGCCGTAATATTGAGTTCCGTTGTGGTGCTGGGTCTGCGGATGCGCCGACGTCGCATACTATTTTCCAGGCGTCTTGCGTTGCATCATCAGATTGACAAATTTGACAACCGCCATTTCCAGGCTATCCACAATTTCGGTTGTCTTGGTTTGTAATACAGCGAAGAATAATAATAATGGTATGGCGACGATAAGCCCGAATGCTGTTGTGTTCATGGCAACAGAAATACTGGTTGAAAGAATTTCTGACTTCATGGCCGGGTCAACTTGAGCGACGGCTGTAAAGGCCTTGATTAAACCAATAATCGTTCCGAGTAATCCTAGCAGGGTGGCGATATTGGCAAAGGTCGCGAGATAGTGGGTGCGCTTTTCCAGACGGGGAATCGTTTCCATCATGCTTTCTTCCATTGCGGCTTCAATATCGTCTCGGTTAGTGGCAGATTTGTACTGCGCTAGTCCCTGAGATAAAATTCGGCAAATAGCTTGATTTGACTTTGATGTTATACCATAGGCTTGCTGATAATCCCCTCGTTGTAGGAGTGGCAGTAGTTTTTTTAACAGTTTACGATTCTGTCTTTTTGATGCGGTCAAATAGATATATCGTTCAATTGCAATGGCGAGGCCAATTGCCAGTACGACCATGATGGGGTACATAAAAGGCCCACCGTCCTGAAAAAATTGAACAATACTTGTATACATGCCCCTCGCTCCTGACGTGGAAATGTTGCTGAAACTGGATTGAAACTCTTATTAGTACTTTTTCACGACATGATAACAAAATCTATAATTTGTGTACCAGTCACATTCTATTTATTGGCTTGTGGGAGACAAAATTGCTGACTCTGTCTCATCTTGCTGGTTCTTACGGTGCATTGAGTGTCTGATAATATTCGACTTGCCGCCTAAAAACATTACGATCTATAGGCATTAATGCCTCGTCGATCAGTGTTTCAAGGGGTGGATCACTTAGATCGGGCAGTTTAGATTTTTTCCAGGGAATGATGTAGAGAATTTTGGGTAATTCCTGGTTACCGATTACAGCGGTGCTCTGCATAACAATTCGCTCGGCATTAACCGTCGGGCTAAATATTAATAAACCCGCAGTTATCACGCTATATATATTCATCCCTTTTTCTCCCCGGGCTTATTTTGTGCGGTATCACGCCGTTTGAGATCGATAATCCATTTGTTAACCATTTTGTCGGGTGTGTCTACCAGATTTTGGTATTTTTGGTAATGGGCTAGTGCCTTGTGTAAATCTGATTTGTAGAGATCATACAGAATACCCAAATTTAGATGAGCGTAAGGATAGTTTCCATCAATTTCAATGGCCTTTATGTAGGCTTTTTCTGCCTCTTCGAATTGCCCCAGTGTTCGGTATATGATCCCAAGATAATTGTAAGCGATCTTGTTATTTGAATTTAGTTCAGTGGCCTTGTGGAGTGATTGTTCAGCTTCTTTTAGTGAGTTGGTTTTGAGATACAGTATTCCCAGATTAGTATGTGGGCCAGACAGTGACGGGTTAGATTGGCTTATTGCAGTGAATTGCTTGATAGCCAGCTTATGTTTATCAGCCCGCATGGATGAGAGCGCCTGTTGATACGCTTGGGTGGCATGTGTGGAAACCTCCGGTTGTGGCTTAATAGAAAATACCCCACAGCCTGATAGCAGAAAAACGATGCCGCTGATGTAAGCTAAAGGGTGTTTAATGCAGGTCTTCAGCATAAGCCTCTCCCTGTTCATATTTCGCATAACGGATTGGTTGAAGTTCGCTAAGTTGCTTTAGGCTTCGTTTGATCCATTTGTCATATATGCCATTTTTGGTATGTTTGACATTTGATGAATGAACCGTAATGGCTTTTTCTTCAAATGGAAATGCCTGTTCTTCGAGCAGTATATCATATTGTTCCTGCTCTTCAGTGGATAAACCTTTTGGTCGCTGAGATTTTAATAAAGAGCGAGAGAAGTCGTGATATACCTCGGCAATATGATAGGTTGCAGAAGTTGTCACGTCAGCAATTCGGTAATCCATGGCACTCTGATAAGCATGAATGGTTTTTTCCATGAGTGATTTTTTGCGTTTCAGACTCTTTTTTAATGGAAAAACAAGCGCAGTCTTACGGTAATGGGTCATTAACGGGTAGGCCATGGACAGCGTTGATTGTGCCGCGAGATAACGAGTCCGCTCTGTACTGGCTTGACCGGCCGATTTTTCTGCTTTAATGGTTTCTTTTAACCAATAAACTTGTTTTTTGGGTTGCTTAATGTTTTTGTAATAGGACGCTAGTTGGTAGCGGGCCTCAATTGATTCAGGATATTTTTTTGGGAAGCGTTTTAAATACGCTTTATAAATCTGTGTTGATTTTTTATGTTTCCCACCATCCTGAAAGAGTCCTGCGGCCTGCCACAACATGTCTTGTTTGTATGCCTGTGTCTTACCTGGCAGTGCGGCCAGACGCACCATTTCATTTGCAGCCTTGAGTGGTTTACCCGTTTTTGAATAGACTAGAGCCAGTTTTTCAGCTATGCCGAGTTGGTATTTTTTTACCTTTGGATAGGTTTTTCGAAAAGTAAGTAGTGTTTTTTCAGCCTGGGGCCAATCTTGTTGCTGTATATAAATGGTTGCAGCATCGTACTCAGCTGTTACACGGATAGGGGAGAAGGGTAGTAGTACACCTAGTCGCATAAAATGTTTTGCAGCTAAAGCCAGTTGACCATCTTGTTTGCTTTTTTCACCCTGTTTATAAATGGATGCGGCCAGTTTTTCTTGTAGTGCTTTGCGTTGTGAGCTCTTTTTGGAAAGCACACCGAGTGTTTGCTGATAGGCTTGTTCTGCTGCGGCGTAATTTTTTAATTCAAACTGTGAGTGAGCAATAACAGTGTAGGTGGTGGTAAGTTGTTTTTTTGTGTGACGTGGTGAGTCAATAACAGTTTGTGCTGTTGTAATGGCACGGGGATAATCTTTGATGCTGAATAATTGTTCTGATGTGTTTGTTAGAACGGATGTGGTGCGTTTGTCATTTGGAAAATAGGTGCTGAATTTGAGTGCGCTCTCGATATTGCCATTAATTATTTCAGGGTGCAGGAGAGGTCTTTTTTTGTTTTGTTTGAGGAGCTTTGCATAGTCAACCAGTGCGGCATAGCCTGCTTCAGCCTGTTTGATATGAGTTGGATAATGATAGGCGGTTTTTTCAAATTCAATAATAGCTTTGTTGTAGTGGCCTATATCGTTGTAAGCCTCAGCCAGTAAAAAATTGACGGCTGCTGTGGCTTGTACATCTGGGAATGATTTTATATAGGTTTTGTACCAGGTTACCGCCTCTGAATAGTGTTTTGATTTTTGTTTACGAGCTTTGGATTTCCGGCCGATGGTATGATGGTGCTGAGCTAGTTCTTGCAGGTGAGTTTGCAATATCGGCCTGACTATATTTTTAACCGAGTCATCATGGGTTTTCCAGTATTGCCCGAATACACTGTAACGTGTGACAAAAGAAACTCGGGTGGCAAGTTGCAGGCTGGGTAATTTTGCTTTTTTGTAAACCTCGATGGCCTGTTGGTGTAGCTCTGGTGAAAGTTTGCTGTTTGGATAATGCTTGCCAAAGGCAAGATAGGTATCTGCAGCATCCTTAAAGCGATCTTTTGATAGATATGTTTTTGCCAGTTGTTTGTAAACCAGAGGCTCATATTGTCGGGCTCCATTGTGAGAAAAATATTGTTTTATCCCTTTAGAGCCATTCAGATAGGAAAATGACAGACTGATAACCCGCAAGGTATCATTGAGTAACTCCTTTTCTGAACGTGCCATATTATCTGAAAGCGCCGTGTCATGGACAAACCCGAGTTTTTGTTTTTGGTCGATAATAGTAAAGAATGCGTGCAGGGCTGGAGTATGTTTGCTTTGTTTAAAGAGTGCCCAACCGTGTTTGAACATCGCCTTTTCGCGATAGATGGAACTTTCGGTTTGGCTAACAATTTTTTGGTATGCCTGTTCTGATTCATTATATCGACCTAGGGCAAATAGCATTTCACCACGGCGGAACTGTGATTCTATATAATGGCGACTATCAGGATACTGAGTGACAAGTTTGTTTAGTGTTGTTAGTGTACCGAGATAATCACCTACGAGATCATAGGCTTTGGCCAGTTGATAGAGAATTAAATCGACATTCTCTCGATGAGGATATGTAGTAAGATAAGCCTCGTACATTCGTATTGCGGCTTCCATTTTGCGCTGTGTTATTTGGATTTGCTCATCATTTTCATTGGTGAAATTTTCTTCTTCAGCCGTCTCTAGTTCGATATCGGCCAGCCGGCGTATGGCATTGCCGTACATGGGTTCACCGGTCGCATAGTCAAGGAACTTGCGGTATTTTGTAACGACTTCTTCGGCTGTAATGGTTGGCGCGGCGTGTTTTTCTATTTGGTAGTCACGGTCATCCAGTGATTCAATGAGTGTATAGGGTTCATCAGTTTCGCAGCCACTAAGGGTGCTGATAATACATAAAACACATAAATTTCTGAAGTGTTTCATGGGGCTTTATCCACGGTGGCTAGGCTATCATACAGTCGCGTTAAAGAGTAACTGGCCCGTATATGGTAATTTTCAATCTGGAGTTTTTGCTGCCGCAGTTTGTCAATGGCTAGCCGCTTAATTATATTTTCTTGTTGCGTTATTGTTTTTTTAATTTTCTGGGTTAAATGTTGAATTTGTGTTTGTTTGTTTTCGATCCTGTTGGTAAAGTTTAAAAAATATTCCGGAGTTTTTGTCAAAATACTTAATGAGGATTTTTTCTTTTTCTCCAGTTCGACAAAAGAGCGTTTTATCTGAATTAACTCTTTTTTAACTTGCCAGAGGCGTGGCGCAAAGTCCTCTGCAATTTGCCAATATACCAAGCCTCTGTATAGAGAGTATTGTTCTCTTTGTTTTACCATCGCTGTTTCGGGTGATTTGTCCAGCGTTTGCTTTATCTTGTCCAGGCGTTGTAGCAGACTCATTTCCTGTTCATTGGCCAGCGTTAGAATGTTGGACTGTGGACTGATCTGCTGAAACTTAGCATTTAGTTTTTCAAAACGCGCAGCTAATATAGATTGGCGATTTTTATTATGAAACGATTTGATCTGTGGAACTTTGGATAGATAAGATTTTTGTCTTTCCTCCAGCATGAGCTTGTAAGCTGGAATCTGGTTTTGCCAATGGGCTAGAATATTTTTCATATAGAGCAAGTCGCGATATGTTTTCATGAGATTCTGAAAACCCTGTTCGGCGATTAGTCCCTGTAAATAGGGTGTAGCGATTGAATCGGGTAAAATCATATAGTGTCGATGATTCTCATTTTGTTGATACAGATGTAATGCACGCAGGGCATTGATAAATTCACCGGAAATGACGGCCTTGATGACATGATTGATCGATGTCAACTCAGTGTTATATGAATTTATTGCATTGTTGTAGTAGGTTAGGGCTTGTTGTTTTGCATTCAAGCCTTCCAGGGCATAGGGAATAGTGAGTAACGCTTCTTGAACTGTGGGGTCTTTGCTGGCTCGATTTTTAAGTTCAATCCAGGGAACAAGAGAACGTTTTAGTTTACCTTCTTTGTGGTATGCCCAACCTATACCTAGTAAGGCTTTGTTAGATTGGGAACCAATGAGTCGAATCTGCTTGAAGTATGCTGCTGCGTTATCATATTGTTTGTCACGAAGAGCGGAATAGCCAAGTGCTAGGTTGGCTTTATCACGTAATGCGACTTGTTCCTGATCACGGGTTTCGATGCGTGCGACTTCGTCTAATAGGGCCATGCCCTGCTTTTGTCTGTCGGTCTTTATTAAGGCTGCGGCAAGGTTAAATTTGGCATAATTAGACCATTCTGTTGAGCCTGAGAAATTCTCCAGCACTTTTATGGCTTGTTTATATTTTTTTCCCTTGAGCAGTATATTGCTGCGTAGATGTTGAAATTCATCATTGTAGCGGTAAGGTAGTTTATTAGAGACTTTGTTAACGGCTTGTTGAGCCTGGTTTAGGTCATTTTTTTCATAAGCTATTCGGGCAAGATAATACCAGGCGCTGCTGTTAATACTTTTGTCTGTTTTTTTATTGGCTAGTTGATTAAAAATTTGTGAGGCCGGGTTGCTCATGTTGTAGGATAGATATAACCCACCTAATAATAGTTCAGGATCATTCTCCTGGGTTTTTATGGGGTGCCTTTTTTGGGCGACTAACAGGTTGGATATGGCTGTAAAATATTTTTTTTGATAAAAGTGATAAAGTGTTTCACCAAAATGCAAATTACGGATTTTTATTGCCCCATCTTCTGATGATGCATTAGCAGGCAGGGCAATGAAAAGTGGGCATGCCATGAGCATTGCCGTTAGCCAGCCCATTCCGTGGAAATATCGTTTATCCATGTTGGTTTTTGTTATTCCCAGACCTTAACGTCAAATTTTGGTTGTTGTTTTGATGCATCATCAACAATTTTTAATTCAACGAATTTGGGAGAGCTTGATTTGTGAAGCGGTACAGTGGTACCGCGGTGAAAGTCCCGCCCTTTTGGGCCTGTGCCATTGAAGTAGGCAATAAGTTCATGACGTCCACTGGGCAGATTGCCCATGTAAACTCTTTGTACACCACCACGGAGCAAGGCATTGAGTTCTTGTTCTGTATACAGGTGGTTTGCGACAATTTTGTCATTCAGCCTGATTTGTATAGAGTCGAGGTTGAACAGGTGACCCTTGTCCACGGAAAGAAAGACGGTGAACTGAGTGTTGGCAGGAAAGAGTAATTCTTCTTCGAGGATGAACAAGTCACGGTTAAGGTCGAGAATTTCTTTTTTCAAATCCTGTACTTGATCTTCTATGGCCGAAAGTTTTTTATTCTGGCGAGGTTCAGCAGCCAGTGTTGTGTTGCTTAAACCGAAACAGTTCAGGCAAAAAAGAAGCAATATAAAAATGTTACAAAGTTTACGTGTCATGGCCTTGTTCCTTCAAAAAATACTTTATTTTAATGGTTATCCGCCATTCGCAACAGTTCTGTTGTCAAATACTTGCTGCAAAATGGTGGAGCAAACCACAATGCCATCATTTTGATGGATGCTCCTTGGTTTGAGGATATCCTGGTATCCTTATTAAATTCAAGTGTTAACATATTTTATTACGAGTAAGCGATGTCATCGTGTATGTGTTATATAGGAATTTAATTGGTAAATCACGGACTTACTGTTATGTTGGTCACATAATGACCATATTAGTGTTTTTATATTTTTAGACATTAATTCTCTTGTTTGGGTTGAAGCAAACCACTGGTGTAGTGAACTTTGCCCTTGGTATCGATGATAATGGCTTCAATACTGGGTAACGTTTCGATGGTCTCAAGCCCCTTTTGGGGGCCCATGACAAATATAGCGGTGGAGAGGGCATCTGTTGTGGTTGTATTTTCCCCCAGAATAGTGACGCTACGGGCTTTATTGGCTGGTTTGCCTGATGCCGGGCTGATGATGTGGTGGTAGCGAACGCCATCCTCGATGAAGTAGCGCTCATAGTCGCCGGAGGTGGAAATGGCGGTATTGGTTAGAGGCAAAAGAACCACGAAGCTGTTTTTTTCTCGTGGATGGCGGATACCGGTCATCCAGGGTAAGCCCTGCTTATCTCCAAGGATGCGGCTGTCGCCCCCGGCGCTGACTAACGCGTGTTTGATGCCACATTGGCGCAGTATCTTAATGGCCTGATCCACTGCGTGTCCCTTGGCAATGCCGCCGAGGTCAACATAGACTTGCGGGTGCTGGAAGTGAATGGTTCGTTTGCGCGGGTCTAACAAGACATGCCGGTAATTAATGGCTTCGAGCAGGTTTTTTAATTGCTCATCTGATGGCCGGATAGCCTTTCGGTAATCATACAGACGGCCCGCACTGGCAAAGGTGATATCAAACTGGCCGTGTGTCTGCTCGGATATTCTGTTGGCCTTGCTGACTAACTGAAAAAGTTCCTTGCTGACTTTAACGGCTTGAGTGGCAGCAGTGCGATTGAGGTGGCTCAGTTCACTATCATGCTTGAAAGGACTCATACTCGCATCGATTCGTTGCATATCTGTCATCACGAGTGAGATACATTTTTTAGCTTGTAAGCGTTTATTATGCCACAGCTCGACTTTGATCAGGGTGCCCATGATGGTCTGTTCCTGCTTGTACCAGTCAGCATAGGCTGTATTGGTAGAGACTAATAAAAGCAGGATGATGGCTTTTAGGATTCTATTTTTTTTTAGTTGAGCAAATAATGCTTTCATGATGACCATGCGGAATAAAGACAATAAGAAAAATATCCGCTTAGGATAGCAAAAAGACTCGCCTAAGTAGACGAGAGACGAGTCTTTTATTTCAACCGGAGAAAGTTATGCCGTAGGCTTAAAGTGGTAGTGGCTGGAAGGCGGCATAATTTTTGACGTCATTTCCCAGACCATGACTGATCCCCAGCCCTGAATATATCGCCTCAAATCCGGCTAAATTATCACCATTTAAGGCCATGTAATTGAGTATGATCATGTTGACCAGTAGGTTAACGTTATTGGCGGCCGGGCTGGAGCTGGTGTTGATGGCACCATTGCTGGAGAAACGGCCGATTTGTCGCGTGGCACTAAAGTCATCAGTGAGTTGTGGCAAGCTCGTCGGGTGGTAGACCAACATAAAGGAGGCGGCGGTGGAGGAGTTGTCGGACGTCCATTCCCCTTTGCCTCTGCCATCGACAGAATCATCAATGCGCCCATTACTGGAAACCGAACCATCACTGAAGACATACATGATGAGCGGAGTGTTTTTGCGGCGGGCGTATTCCAGACAAGCCCCCATGCAGCGACCGGCCCTTAAATCGCGGCGCTCGCCGGCAGATCGATTACCGGTGTGATAGTCATAGCCACCCATAGTAATGGTGCCGGCACCGGCATAACCATCAATAACCATTTTCATGACGGAAGCCGTTTTACGGAACTCCCCATCCCGACTGAATTCGGTGTCACGATCAAAGATGGGGATGACGCCATCTGGCTGAATAGCCTGAGTCACAATTTCGGGATCCTTGTCGGGATCGATATCAACTCCGGCAAATCTGTCGGCCAGATCGGCTGCGCCCAGATAACCACAGCGTACCAGATCCTTGATAACCGCATCTCGGGTGACGAGCGTCTGTACCTTGCCGAGTTTTTTATCACTCAGGCGGGCAATGGACTCCATTACGGCCGTGACATCCTGTGGATCACTAAGAATGGCGGTAAGATCACCAGTATCCACCATACCGGCCACGTCACTAGGTCGATCTACTTTGACGGGGCGGTTTTCCGAGTTCATCAGAGCCACAGGTGATACGGAGTTTCCGCCAGAGTCAGAGTTTCTAGAGCCGATTAAATTGGTTACACTGCCTACGGCGTCTGCCAGTGCCAAACCGTACATGGGGTTATGGGGGTTATTTCCGGTATCGTTATCTGAACGGGCCGGGATGATGATGCCATTGGTATTACCGACGACCCCTATAGCCTTTTCCAGAATGCCTGCCAGCATGGCGCTGTCTGAATGAAAGGCCAGCCCCAGGTCGGTATTAATGAACTGTTCACTGGTTGGTAACATAGATTCGGGGATGCCCAGGCGGCTATAGCCGGCGGTACTCATGGCATCAAGCTGTCCTTGTGTTCCCACCAGGACATTGGAACCGGCGATATTGGCACCACCGGCCAGATCAAAACAGATCATTGGAATTTTGGAAAAGACGTTGCCTCCGACTGAGCAGTTTGATGCTGCGGCCATGGCGTCAATGTCACCAGATAAAGTCGCATAGGCCTCTTGTGGATTGGCAAACAGACTAAAAACACCGCCAGCGGTTAAGACGCTGCCACCCGCGATCATGCCCTGGCGGATAAAGTCACGCCGCGTGACAGGCCGTGGGTGGTCTGGATGCAACAACGGATCATCGGGGTGAAGCGGCTTGCGTTTTTTGCCCATGGTCTTATTCCTAATCTCTTTTTGTAACAATAATAAGGCGTTTATTGAATCAGCATAGTGGCGCTGCCCAGCACGGCAGTGCAGGCTGCCTTTACAACCTGCTGAGTTCGTTCTGTCGTATTACATGTGCCATCACAGGGGCTTGTTAGCATGCCGGTGCGAGCTGGGGTGCCGTCCCCGTTGATGAGCCAGTTCAACTCATTCCTGATCTCAGATACGGCGGGTTGTGATGTCAGATTCAAGTCACTGATATCAACCGTGTTATCCCCTACGTTGAGCATTTTTGCCAACAGCGGGTTGATGATTTGATTCACTTTTGTGGGGGTGTCGAAGGCTACACCGGCAAGGGTATAGGTGAAACCGGTGAAATATTTTGGCGAGTTGGCCTCGTCACGAATGACCAGTTCATTACAGTAACTCATCGCCAACTGGGCAATGGCCATTTGCTGTGAACTGAGGAAAGATTCAATGTTTTCAACGGCCGGGAGTTGTTGTCGATATGTTGTGTAGACACGATTGATGTCCGTAACCTCCTGCCAGTCTGAGATATGGGTCATTTGCGCCATACTGGCATTGATTTCATCAAAGGTACGTATACCAATATTAGAGGGTTTGTTTTCCGCCGGTACAATCGGTAAGGGTGGGATGCTGGTTTGATCATTATCGATAAAGGAATAAGATTTACCCGCAAACTGTTCAAAGGTCAGAAAAAACTCATCACTCACACCATTTTGGATTTGTATCACGGTATCAATGTTGGAGAGTATTAAACCGGTTTTGGAGGAATAAGCCTGCGATACATCATTGATAGATACATTGGTGTAGGCCTGTCCCACACTGACATTCTGACCATTCATGCCAATGCGAATGCCACGCAAGGCTGTTGTAGGCGGTACATAGTCCAGATTGTCAGGGTCGAGATTGATAAAACGCGGATTTCTAAACAGATAACTGAATTCATCAAACTGACTAACTTCATACACCACGTAACTATGTGGTACACCATCATCCAGAATATGGCTGACACTAAAGGGAATCTGATATTTCTGTCCCACTTCTGCGGCATAGTTTTGCTGGATTTGTGTCGTGCTGAGTGCGCGATCATGGATAGCGACCATACGCAGGATGCCGTTCCATGCGCGACCATTCACTTCATTGCCAAAATATAATGTGTAGGAGCGGTGCCAATTGAGAAAATCCCCCTTTTCTTCTGGATCGATATCACCGGTAAATTCGCCGTTGACGTAGATGCGACGGCCGCTATCACGGTTATAAGTGACCACGACGTGTTGGAGTGTTGCTTGTAGATCTTCATCGTCATTATTGGTCATTAATTTGGGTTCGCCATCGGCTCCCAGAGTGCTGCTACGTTGAAAAAAATCGTAGTTATACATTGTCTGGCCGAGGGCAAAGTTGCGTGCATCGGCCCCTCCGGAGTAAGCGACAATACTGGCATTTTCCTGATTTACATTGGCGGGAATCACCCAGGCCTCAAGGGTATACTCACCGGTTAATCTAATCAGATTGTAGAGTTTGTGGCTATCGTCAACACTGGCGTACGCGCCCTGACTATTGGTAAATTCAATTCCCCAGTTGTTTAACCAGCGATGATTTTTATCCATGAGTGTTAGATTGAGAGGAGGTTCTACGCCGCTGGTATCGAGAAGGGTGTCACTATTTGGATTAGTTGCGCCACTCTTGAATTCATACAGGGCAATCTGATCGGATTCGTAACGGTTATGGCTTGATGCCACGGTGCCTTCTGACAGAGTCAGGGCCTTGCTGACTGTTTCACCGGTAAATTCGGAAATGGGTATTGATGTGGCCAGATTATTTATCGCGGTTAACATATCTGCGGCATTATTGGTGCAGTCATCCCAACAGTTATGGCTGTCGTCCACCAAGCGTCTATATATACGAGAGGCGGCAGGGTCATTGAGGTTTAAAACGGTTTTAATGGCCTGATAGGATGCGGCTATATCTGTTTCAGCAAAAAAGGGACTCTGTGCATTGATGGCGGTATTGACATGGCAAGTGGAACAATAGCTTGTCACCAGGGTATGAACACTGGCGTAACTAGCGGGTGCGCTTACCGGGAAAAACCGACTCTGGCTAGGGTCACGGATTTGTGATTCACTTAGTGGGTTAATCTTGAATTCTTCAAGCGTGGTTCCTTTTTGGCTGCTGTTTGCCCAGGCTTCAATGTATTGAATCATTGCCATTTCACACAGGCTTGCCGAACCCAGCCAGCATTGGTGGCCATTTGCAACTCGTTGCACTAGTTTTGAATTGGCCGGGTTGACCAGATCCACCAGTTGTCCTTTCACTATCTCATTGTAGGCATAGTTTACATCTAGCCAATCGGTAAAATAGGGGGGCTGACTGCTGGCAAGCTCGGGGTCTTTGCGGTGACAACCGCCACAAACTAATGGTGGGCTGAGTTTTTCCCACACCTCCTTTTTGAATGCTTTGACATCATTTGATTGTAAGGAGCCAGTATTAATGGGTTGTTCATTTTTATTTGCCGGTACGGGTTTGCTCTGGTTTTCTGCACCGCCACCGCAACCACTCAGTGTTGTTAGCGAAAAAATAGACAAGAAGGAGACGAGTCCGACGAACCGCATAACAGGGGCTGGTGGGAAGGGCGGTTTGTTTCGAATTGTGTTTAGCATTTATTTATCCCTGATCCATACTCATTGACCACGACAATGTACGGCCGCACGGCCAAAGGCACCTTTCATGTTGTAATCAGCCTTGAAGTCCGACACCATCCCATCAAACACGGCATCATTACTATCGGGTGAGCGTAGGCAAACAGCCTTGAAAACTTTTTTAACCTGACAACGGGCAAAGGCATCACTATGGGCCAGTTCTTCACCCAGTGATTTAGCCCCGATACCGGAACTAATACCTTTGGCATCAATGGCCACCTGTTGCTGAGGACTATCACCCCAACCTAACCAGGCATTGGGGCCACGCCGCCAATAGTTGCTCCAACTATCATCGGGTGTGAAATAACCACCTTTGAAGTTATTGGCGTTGATATGATATTTTGCTTGCACGACACCAGGGGTATAAATCAGTCTGCCAACATCAGGATTGTCCGGATTGATATCCTTGTAGCCCCATTCGTAATAGGCATACGCTTGTGTCATTGGATCCATGCCTGCGTGACAGCCCAGGCAGTTGGTGAGATATAGACTGCTGTCTCCCCCTGGACTGCGTGAGGTATCCTGGCGAATCCGGTCGGCGGTGCGGGTGTTGTCTTTTATTTGTTCGAGGTCATAACAAAGGTGGTTCAGTATGGTAAAGCGGAACATGCCCCGGTTGGTGCCATCGACGAAAAAGGCCCGGGCGGCGGCTCGGGTAGTCATGACCCCTGCTGTCGCATTAGCAGGCAGGCCTGTCACACTCGATTGTGTTCTTTCGGCAAGATTGCTGAGTTTGCTCAGATCGATATTCCGGTTTTCAAGCTCTACATAATGCTGATTATTGTTGTTGGCGTAGGCAGGGGTAATGTTCCCGGAGTAGATGATGTCTGCGTATAATATTTGGCGAAAATCCTTGTCGTCGCGGATCATGCCAATGATCGTGGCTGAATAATCATTCAACGGTTCAAACACATTTTGTGCTTCGTTTGTCCAGGGGGTGGCAAAGTTCTTCAGGGTGACGTTGTAAAAATTTGGGTTCTGCATGGCGAGGGTTGCCGCAGCTTCAGGTGTGCCGGCTGCGACCATTTCTGCCATGACCGTTGGTGTGGGAGGAACACCGGCCAGACGATCATAAATGCGCTTATATTGGTCACGCGGATTGGCGCTGACATGGGTTGCTAGCATGAAGGTGAGTACAAGGCTTAGGCCAAAAGAGTATAGTGTGGTTTTGTTGAGCAAGGGTGGAGAGGTCATTAGTCGTTTGTCTCCGGGATAGAAATTATTTTGTATGTGTGCCCGTGTTTGCATGAGTCTCGATCCCTGCTTTTCAGATTTAAGGCTAGCCTTTAATTTAGGGCTGTTTTATCAGTGTTCTCTTCTTGCTTTAGGATCAATTTGTGGTGCCTTCACGAGTCATGTGATTTTAAATTGAACTGGCCATTAGAATGAACATATCTTCAATCCGGTTTATATCACCGGTTTATTCCTTACCTGAAGCTGATTTTACGGGTTAATCTCTTTCACGGCGTGATTAACATCACAGATACATGATCAAGATCATGGTCATAATCATTATAACCTTGCATGTATAAGTTGATAACCATTTTTTTAGTGTGACAAATGTTGCGTTGGTACTGTAAACGGATGCGGAATGTGTCCGGTGTCCCGAAATGACAAGGATAAGGGTGTAGCGTTTGGATTTATTTCTCCATCCAAGGGTAAAATAGCGAATGAAAAAAAATAGGGCTCATTGTTTAGGAATGGTTATGGATTTTAAAAAATACTATATCATCATCCCCATGCTGGTTGCGTTCGTGACGGCCTGCGGTGGTGGTGGTGGTGGCTCTGCTCAGGATCCTCTGGTTGATAGTTACCCGATTGCCTATGTCAAACGCACCTCTCCCGATACTGCCCCGTGTCAATTTGCATTAAATCTTAATACCGATGTGCGTGAGCCACTTTTTTTCAATCCTTGTTATGACTTGTATTTTAGGGAGCATGCTTCCGTTCGAGCGCCAGAGCGTAATGTGACATTTCCTATTACTCGGGGAGTGGGTGACGTTAAAGATGTTGAGGTTTCCTACGATGCTAAAAAATTGCTCTTTGCGATGAAGGAAGCCGATATCGAAGGGCGACAAGCGGAAGAACAACCTAGCTGGAATATCTGGGAATACAATATTGAGTCTGGCAAGCTAAGAAGAATCATTGAGCTGGATATTTTTTCTGAAGAAGGCCATGACATGGCCCCCCATTATTTGCCGGATGGTCGTATTATTTTTTCTTCGACCCGTCAGTATGGCTCAAAAGAGATGCTGACCAATGAAGCGAAGCCACGTTACACCTCCTTGGTTGAGCAGGAGCAACAACCTGCCATGATGCTGCATGTCATGAATGATGATGGTTCGGATATCCGACAAATTACCTTTGGCCTTGGTCTCGATATGGATCCCTACGTGCGTAGTGATGGCAAAGTGATATTCACTCGTTGGGATCGATTTATAGGGCAGGATGCCATTAACATCTATTCCGTCAATCCGGACGGGACGGATTTGCAACTGTTATATGGCGCCCATAGTCACAGTGATGATGATACCGCCATCCAATATACAAAACTTCGAGAGTTTACAGATGGTCGTGTATTGACCATCCTTAGACCTTATACCGAAACCTTTAGTGGTGGCGACATTGGGTTGATTGAGACGGATTTTTTTGCCGATTATGCTCGTCCAACGAAGGATAATATCGGCCTGGTCGGGACGGGGCAGGAATCTTTATCAGATGAGCGTGCCAGTGCAGCTGTTCAGCCTTCTGTTGGTGGTCGTTATATCTCAGTTTTCCCCTTATTGGATGGTTCGGCCCGAAGTCTGGTGAGCTGGACTCCTTGTCGTTTGCGTGAAAATGGGCGGACGGTTGCTTGCACCGCACAAGGTCTGGCCAACCCTGATGCGATTGAAGCCGATCCTGTTTATAGTCTTTACCTCTATGATCATGTCAAAAAGACAAAACTACCGGTTTTCTTACCTGATGCGGAGGAACCTGTAACCGAAGTGGTGGCGATGCAGGCTCGGACCTACCCACGTCATCTGGAGGATACGGTTAAGGACAGTGTTGAGAAAACGGGCATCCTGCATATTCGGAGTGTATACGACATGGATGGCATGTTTATGCCTCGAGGTTCAACCGTATTGACGCCACAGATAAGACCGATTCCGACCTCACCGGCTCCTGGGTTTAGTTTTACCGAGGGTGTCGTGCCGCAATCAAGTGCGCAACTTGCTGAAGATGGACGGGCCGATACCCGTACAGCACGCTTTCTGCGGCTCATTAAACCTTTTGTTCGGCCACTGCGAAGTGATCTGATTATCCCAAACCTTGCATTTGGGCGTAGTGGGAACAGAGACGGACTGATGGAGATCATTGGTTATGCCCCGATTGAGCCGGATGGCTCTGTCAAGGTCAGAGTTCCGGCCGATGTGCCTTTCAGTTTTCAAATTGTTGATCAAAATGGTCGCCGTATCGGCGAACAGCGTCATATGTCGTGGTTGCAGATCCGTAAAGGTGAAACGTTGGAATGTAATGGCTGTCATGATCACGAAAGTGGTATACCTCATGGTCGTCGTGATGCAATTGTTGCCGAAAATAAGGGGGCAGTACAAAATGCCCCTTTCCCTGGCCAGGTGGATAGCGTGTTGGCCCAATACGGAGAGACCATGGCCGAGACGCGGACGCGCATTAGCTGTGACGGCGATTGCAAGGGTCTGAATCCCTCGGTTGATCTTGTCTATACCGATTTCTGGATAAAGGAAGTAAGCGATACCGATGGTGACCCGGTCATTTCCAGAGCTCAGAGTTTTAGTTATTTATACAGTGGTATATTTAATTTCAATGACGAAACTACTGACCCGCCAGTTAGCCAAAGTTGTGTTAACAAATGGGTGGGAACATGCCGTGTGGTGATCAATTATGTGACACATATTGATCCCTTTTGGAGCAAGCCACGCTTACATTCTGATGGGTTAACTAACCTGACTTGTTCTCAGAGTGGTTGTCATTCCCCTGTTGCTGTCGATGAATCTCCTCAGGTGCCAAAGCCAGAGAATGGTAGCCAACTTAATCTCGATAATATCAGTATATTTGATCCAACTGACGATGTGACTCGTTTGAAGGCATACCGGGAATTATTATTTACGGATAATGAACAGATATTGAACAATGGTGTGATAGAAGATCTGTTGGTGGATGGTGATCCGATCATTGATCCTGAAACAGAAGAACAGTTGATCATCGATGGTGTTCCTCAGTTTGAGCAGGTTACACAATTTACCAGGCCGGGCCGTCCTATGATTCAGGGGGACGCAAATAGAAGCCGATTCTTTGATGTGTTCAATGATATTTCGAATGTGACGCACTATGATCCAGGGGCAAATGATGGTCAAGGGCAGTCCATTCTTTCTCCAGCTGAGCTGAAATTGATCTCAGAGTGGTTGGATATCGGTGCACAGTATTATAATGATCCCTTTGCCGTGCCGAACTAAGCAACGGGGAAGTATCTCTGTTCGGCTTGTGTTACATTCGGCGTTTAATATATCTATATAATCAGAAGAGAGCTTGTACCTGTCTGTTGCTGCCAGGTGACTATATTTGAATCATGCGAGTTAGCCTGTCTACTATCATACTACTGGTTTTGTTGTTTACGAGTTTCGCGAGTATTGCGGAAACAGATCAACGCGTCAGGGTTGTTGAACCTTTTATTTCCCTTTATACCGGGCCGGGTGTTGGATATCCGGTATTTCTGGATCTGGAACGGGGCACTTGGCTGAGTATCCAACGCCGGCAAGTGGACTGGTATGAAGTCATAACGGATAAAAAAGAAACCGGCTGGATCAGGCACGTAGATCTGGTAAAAACAGTCAGCATCGATGATCAGCCCGTTAAGTTATATGATGAAAGGCAAAATGACTTTATTCAGCGTAACCTGGAATTTGGTGCCCTGTGGGGGGAGGTGGGCGAAGCCAGTCTCTTTACTATGTTTGGCAGCTTTGTCTTTACCAATAACCTTGCTGTCGATTTATCCGTATCACAAATGATCGGTAATCTATCCAGTAGCAAATTGTATGATGTTAATTTGGTGGCACAGCCTTTTCCGGAGTGGCGTGTCTCGCCCTACTTCAGCATGGGGATGGGGCGCATCAAAACGACAACAAATACTACTCTGGTTAAGGAACACGATCGGGATGACAGGACAGCAAATGTGGGGCTAGGTCTTCGAGCTTATTTAACACGTAGTTTTTTCCTGCGGGCAGAATATAAAGAGCTGGTTATATTTACCAGCACGAATGATTATGAGGAACTGGAAATATGGTCAATCGGGATTGGAAGTTTCTTTTAGTCAGTATTGGTCTTTGTTTGACTGAGATGATGTTTGCTTCGGTTGTGGTTGCCATTGAACCTATGCCGGCGGAAGAACTATTAATCAAACCTGAGGTCGAGCGTAAAGATATGAGGCTCGCCAAAATTGATAATGAGAGCCTTGAGATTGGCTACTACACTGGCACGATGAGTTTTGAAGACTTCGGCAGTAACAGTGTGCAGGGTATATTTATGTCTTTTCACATCAATGAAGATGTATTTTTGCGGGCTAGTTATGGGGACACGACTATTGGAAAAAGCACGAGCGAGGTTAGTTTTCCTGATACGGAATTATTTACAGATAGCCAAAGAAAAGTCACATATTACAACGTATTAGTAGGATATAACCTGTTGCCAGGAGAGGTATACATAGGAAATGAACTGGCCTTTAATACGGATTTATATTTTGTGGTGGGCTCGGGTGTAACCAAGTTTGCGGATGATAATTACGCCACATTTGTTTATGGCTGGGGTTACCGGTTCTTGGGCGCGGACTGGCTATCGTTTCATTTAGATGTCCGTAGTCACTCTTTTACGCATTATAAATTTGGTTATGAAAAGTCAGTGACTAATCTGGAAGCGACTATTGGTATGGCGATATTTTTCTAGAAGAGGAATGAATATGTTTGGACACCGCTTTAAATTTATCTTTCACCTGTCTTTATCCTTGTCCCTGTTAATGGGAAGTATCTCATTTTCTCATGCGGCAGAGATGGGTGATAAGGCGACTGATTTCACATTAAAAAGTCTAGGTGGCAAAAATCTCAAACTGAGCGAGTATCGAGGTCAGGTTGTCATGCTCAATTTCTGGGCCTCCTGGTGTGCGCCTTGTCGACAGGAAATGCCTTTATTGGAGGATTTGTATAAAAAATATAAACGGCTTGGTTTTATCATATTGGGTGTTAATGTTGAACGGGATTCCAGTAAAGCATCAAGCTTGTTGAAAAGTATAAAGGTGAGCTTTCCTATTTTATTTGATAATGAGAATAAGATAAGTAAGCTATATACCGTCACGGCTATGCCAACCACTATTATTATTGATAGGGATGGCAATATGAGGTATCTGCATAAGGGATATAAACCCGGTTATGAACTGGCGTATCAAAAGCAGATCAAGGCATTGCTGCGGGAATAAATATGCGTCTGTTAACCGGTTTGTCATTTTTTATCCTTTTTGTATCTGGCTGTGCGATAGAGCCTTGGGTGCAGCCTTATGAACGTGCCAATTTGGCGGATCCTATTATGAGTTTTTCCAGGGATTCGGTTTCATCTTCATATCGAAAACATGTTTTTGAGGCTCGTGAAGGGGCCCGTGGTGGTGAAGGTAGTCAGGGTGGTGGTTGTGGTTGCAACTAAAAGCACAACGTTCTTTCTTTTTGGACTGGTCGCTATTTTATCAACGCCTGTGTTTTCAGCTGTTTTACCAGATGATCGGGCCGATGTTCTGTTTCACTCCTATCAAGGGGGTGGCATGGACATTAGCGGGCCATCTGTTCTGGTAAGAAAGGGTGATGCTAAATCGTTTTCGGTATACGCCAATTATTATGTCGATAACATTACTAGTGCATCGATTGATGTTCAGGCACTGGGTGCCAGTGAATATAAGGAAGAGCGGATTGAGCAGTCTGTTGGTATGGATATCCTGCACGGTAAAGCCATCATGAGCCTGGGTTTTACGAATAGTGAAGAAAATGATTTTGTTTCTGATTCCTATCACTTCGGTGTCAGTGTGGATATGTTTGGTGACTTGACCACGGTCAGTATGGGCTTTTCAAATGTTCAGGATCAAATATTTAAAACAATTACGTCGAGTGATGGAAGTAAAATACGAGATCCCGGATTTTCTGAGAAAGCTGTACGACGTTATTATCGTTTGGGTTTAAGCCAGGTGGTGACAAAAAATTTCTTGCTTAGTTTGAACTTTGAAAGTATTTCAGATGAAGGTTACTTGAATAATCCGTATCGTCAGTATCGATTTGTAAACGGTGCCGCCGATCAATTTAACACTGAAGTCTACCCACGCACACGAACCAGTAATGCCTTTTCAATACAGGCTCTATATTATCTGCCTTATCGTGCAGCTATTCATTATCAACAACGGGTGTTTAGTGATGACTGGGGTATTGAAGCCAACGATTCTAAAGTTGGCTATATCCATCCCTTTAATGATAATTTTATGGTTGAGTTTCGATATAGGTTATATGCCCAAACCCGTGCCGATTTTTATAGCGATCTGCATGCAGAGGAAAGTTCTCAGGCACTGGATTTTCGTGCACGGGATAAGGAACTGAGTACTCTTAATAGCACGACCCTGGGTCTGGTGATGAGCTATGAGTTTGCCAAATCTGGGTGGTCATTCATCGATAAGGCCAGTATCAATCTGGCCTATGATTATATGCAGTTTGAATATGAGGACTTCAGGGATGCTCGAGCATCTCGAGATGATCCCGGTCTGGTGGGTAATGAGCCCACTTACCAATTTTCGGCAAATGTATTACAGTTATTCCTCTCCATCTGGTATTGATTTGATTTTTGTTTAGCCGAGAAAAATCAGTGGAGTGTTGTCGGGGCTACCGGCCTATAAAAAACCATTAATGCCCTTGTTGGTCCCCCCACCGTGCGGACAGTACTTTAGCGCGTTTCATATTAGATTGTAGCGATGGAGGGTTGCTTCTCAAGAAATGATTCCAGTTCACGACCAAATGCTTCAACCTCGTTGAGGATCTGTATTTTCTCGTCATCCAGTTCCGTCTCGGTTCGCAGTTGCTCAATTTCTGCATAGAAGTTTTCAAAGTTGAGGTGGCCCGACTCGCCATCTACCAGTCGCGCACGGCAGTGTTCTAGCCACTGGGCCTGTTCATCGGCATTGAGGGTTGCAGGATAGTTACGTGCCCGGTAGCGAAATAGCATTTCTGTCAGACGTTTGTCAATGAAGCTCCAGGTCTGGTTGCCTAGCTCCTCGGGATCGGTGCCATGGATGGTGTTCATGAGCGTCTTATCTTTATCGCCAAAGAACCCTCCACCATAGATCATTAGATCGGGGTCGGTGACTGGTTCATATTCGCGTGCTTCAAAAATCTTGGTGATCTTGAGCTGAATCTCTTTACGTGAGGCGAGCAGTGTTTGTCGATTCTTTTGACAATTCATCAGATCAATATTGAGACGTTTTGCGGTCTCGCCAGTGAGGGTTGAGGTGGGGGCAATCACAGGACATTTATTAATGAGGATTTGTTTCAAGGCCGGACGTTCCACCCCTTCAGGCAGATCGGCGTTCGCGGTATAAAGTCGTTCTTGCAGTTTCTTTGCACCGAGTTCGAGTAGCATTTTTGGGTCTTGAGTGAGGTCGAATACAATCACACTGTTTTTATTGGTCGGGTGGGCGGTAATCGGCACCACCATACGGGTATTGCCGTGATCGCTGCCATACATTCCTGAGGTGTGTAGGATCGGTGTCATGTCCTTCAGGTCAAGGGCTTTTAGTACTTCTTTCTTGCGCCGCAGCTTATAAATAAAATCGTAAAGTTTGGGTTGTTTTTCTTTGATCAATTTTGCCATCGCAAGGGTGGCATAGACATCGGAGAGGGCATCGTGGGCCTGTTTATGTTCAATGCCATTGGCGATGGTCAGTTCATCCAGCTTGAAGCTGCTGCGGTCAACATCTTCGCGTTTGGGCCAGATGATACCTTCCGGGCGCAGGTCGTGGCAGGCGCGCACCATATCGATAATATCCCAACGTGAATTGCCGTTTTGCCATTCGCGGCCATAGGGGTCGAAGAGGTTACGGTAGAGGGTATTGCGCGTTACCTCATCATCGAAGCGCAGTGAGTTATAACCCACCCCACAAGTTCCTGGTTGAGACAACTCCTCCAGAATACGGGCGATAAATTCCGTTTCTGGCATCCCCTGTTCCAGCGCCTGCTGTGGTGTGATCCCGGTAATGAGTGATGATATTGGGTGCGGCAGTGTATCCGCTGTCGGCCGAGCGAAAATATTCAATGGCTCGTCAATAATATTGAGATCCTCATCTGTGCGGACTCCGGCAAATTGCACAGGCCGATCCCGTACCGGGTCGAGACCAAAGGTTTCATAGTCATGCCAGTAGAGGGTATTTTGTGTCATTAAATTGTCCTGAAAAAGTGATTGAAGACCATACCACACCGAGTCACCAAGGCACATCACCCACACGAACAATCGTGTAAATCGACAAAATATCGTTGGGTTGGGCGTTATGGTGCATTTTTATTTAAAGTAGGTGTTCAGTTTTGTTGTCTTAGTTTTTTAAATTTTGTGCCTGAATTAAACGATATATTTTCTGGAGAGAAGAGTGAGCATGAAGTAAAAGAGGAGAACAATTTGCTGGGTGCAGATAGGTGGCTGATTTGTATATCAGTTTCCAGCAAACCCGGATGGTTCAGCCACCGGCCGGTTTGGCATCGGCGTATAGATCACGGGTGTGCAAATTGAAATTACCGGATTGCCGATCGGTAAAATAGAATTCCAGGGTGTGGGTGATGGCGCGGAAGGCCAGTTGTGACCAGGGGATGTCTTTTTCATGATACAAAGCAACTTCCAGGCTTTCACTGCCTGGTGCAAAGTCGAGATCCAGTAATCGCGCACGGTATAATACATAAACCTGATTGACGTGAGGCAGGCTGAACAGGGTATAGAGTCCTTCCAGTTCGACTTTGGCAGTGGCCTCTTCATAACACTCGCGCATAGCGGCCTGTTCCATGGTCTCGTTGTTTTCCATAAAACCGGCTGGCAGGGTCCAAAGACCATGACGGGGTTCAATGGCCCGTTTGCAAAGCAGGATTTTGTCTTCCCAGACCGGGATGCAACCAGTGATGATTTTTGGGTTTTGGTAATGGACGGTCTGGCAGTGTTCACAGATATAGCGAGGCATGTTGTCGCCTTCCGGGATACGGAAGACAACGGGTTTGCCACATTCGCTACAAAATTTCATGGGGCCAGATTATTTTTGGGCACCCTGCGGGGTGTACCCACCGGGTAATTGACCCTGATCTCCCTCATTGAACAGGAAGCCAAGCATGTTTTGTTCGATGACCTGCATACTGCCTTGATCGCCGGTATTGAGGCGATTTTCGTTGATAATGATGGTTAGACGATCTAGCCATTGCTTCCAACCTTCGGCAGAAATACTTTCGAAAATTCGTTCACCTAGTTCACCGGGGTAGGGCTGGGTGTCGAGACCAGGGGCGTCTTGTTTTAGCACCTGGCAGAAAACCATGCGTGGCATACTGTTATTACTCCAAATAAATAAAGATTATTGATTATTATACGTCTAGTCTGTAAACGGCCATGATATGTGGTATAATTCCGACTAATAAGCTCGGGTATTATCGAGGTTTTTTAGACCGGTGTAAAGCATAACCAGTGAAGAGAGATTTGACCATGACACAGGCAGGATTTTCTACCGTCATTAGTGATGATGACATTAAGATGAGTGCAACGGCAGCCGAGCAAATGAAGGGCTTGATGGCCAATGCCGAAGAGGGTGTTGAAGGCATTCGGGTATTTGTTACCGGTGGAGGTTGTAGCGGCATGACCTATGGCATGACCTATACCGATACCATTCATCACTATGACAAGGTGCTGGAAGGTGATGGCTTTAAGTTGATGGTTGATGCTATTGCTGTTAGTTACCTCAAAGGGTGTGATATCGATTTTGTCGAACAGGGGCTGAACGCCTCTTTTATCTTTAACAATGTCTTTCAGGCCGTGGGTGGGAGTGGTGCCTGCGGTGGTTGTGGTTCGGGTGGTTAGACGTCGATGTGTTTGCCATCGGTGTGACGGGCGCTGACTAATTATCCGGGCAGCCCTTTACCACGGGTACTGATTATTGCCCCTCATGGCAGTTATCGAACCGCCGCGTTTATCCGGGCCGCCAAGCAGCAACAGTGCGAAGTTTTGATTGCTTCACAGGGTCAGTATTCCATTGTCAGTGAATATGCCCAGGGTCTACAGATTGATTTCGAAGATCTGGATCGTGCGGTTGATTTAATTTTCCATGCGGCGGCGCAGCAACCCTTTGTTGGGATTATCGGCACCGATGACAGCACGATGGTGCTGGCAACCCGTGCCGCAATTCGATTGGGCTTGCCGCATAATTCTGTTGAATCAGTTAATTTGACCCGACGTAAAGATTTGGCGCGTATTCGGCTGCTGCAGCATGAGGTCAATATTCCTGAGTTCAGACTTCTGGATCTGAATGTCTCTCTGGCGGAACAATGCCATGACGTGGTTTATCCCTGTGTGGTCAAGCCTGTGAGTCTGTCGGCCAGCCGGGGTGTTATTCGTGTCAATGATTTTTCTGAGTTGCAGCAAGCCGCGAGCCGGATTGAGAAGATTCTAGCGAGGGAAGAACGCCTGGATGCAGAGGTCCGAGCCATTTTATTGTTGGAACAGTTTATCCCTGGTCAGGAAGTGGCTGTGGAAGCGATACTATATAGTGGCGATCTTGATATCCTGACCATCTTCGATAAACCCGATCCCATGAATGGTCCTTTTTTTGAAGAGACCTATTATCTAACACCCTCACGCTTGCCTGAGGCAATACAGCAGCAAATCCATCAGCAGCTTGAAGCGGCATGCCGAGCCTATGGTCTGTTGGACGGCCCGGTACATGCAGAATGCCGGATTAATAAGGAGGGTGTCTGGATGCTGGAAATTGCGGCCCGTACTATTGGTGGCCTGTGTGGCCAACTGCTCAGGTTTGGTACAGGTTATAATCTAGAGGAATTGGTGTTGGCCCATGCTCGTGGTCAACGACTGGATATATGCCGCCAGGATGAAGCTGCCGGAGTATTGATGATCCCCACGCCTGAAGCCGGTCTGCTCAAGCGCATTGAAGGCCTGCTGGCAGCCCTGGCGGTGCCCTTGATTGAAGATGTGAATATCCAGATTCGTGAAGGTTATGAATTGGTGCCCTTGCCGGAAGGTGGCCAGTATCTCGGTTTTATTTTTGCGCGTGGTGAGCATATCGCAGAGGTTGAGCAGGCCTTGCGTGAGGCCCATGCCTGTATAAAAATTGTTACGGCACCCTTATGGAAAATTAAACTATGAGCCAGAAACGTAAATCGGTATCTGAATACCAGTTGCAGCCGACCCGTTTGCAGGAGTCGTTGGCTGATGGGACGACGCGTTGTAATTTATGTCTCTGGAAGTGCCGCATAAAACATGGTCAGCGTGGTTTTTGTCAGGCCCATGTCAATCGCCAGGGCACTTTATATAACCTGTCTTACGGTATTATTTCCGCCATTGATATCGGTCCTATCGAAGATAAACCCGTCAGAAATTACCGGCCTGGCACCACGATAATGTCTATCGGTAGCTATGGTTGCAATTTTCGTTGTGGGGGTTGTCATAACCTGGATATCTCTTGGGGGGTGGAGGCGCTGGATGATCTGGCCAAAGGAGAATCAACGGCGGCTTATGCCTCACCTGATGAACTGGTTGAAATCGCTTTGCGGTACAAGGTCGATGGTATTGCCTTTACTTACTCTGAACCGGCGGTCTGGCTGGAATATGTATTGGATGTGTCGGAGTTGGCTCGGGCCAGGGGGCTTTATACTGTTTATGTCTCCAATAGCTTTGTTACCAACGAAGCACTGGAATTGATGGCTCCGCATATCGATGTACTCTGTTCCGATATCAAGAGTCTCGATGACCCCTTTTATAAAGATATCTGCAAACTGGCCACGGTGGAGCAGGTGCTCGGTTCTATTGTCAAGGCACAGCAACTGGGTATCCATGTCGAGACCCGAACCAATATTATTCCTACGCGCAATGATGAGCCTGTGATGCTTAAGGCCATTGCTCAATGGATTCATGACCACCTGGGTGCCGATAGTCCATGGCATATTACTCGGTTTTTTCCCTCATACAAACTGGCCCATTTACCGCCAACCTCTAGTGACTTATTATGGCAGACTCACAAACTGGCTGAAGAGGTCGGTTTGCAAAATGTCTATGTCTATGATGACAAGGGCTGTGATTGTGCCGAGAGTAATGTGTCTGTATCGAGTTATTTGCAGGGAAATGCTGAGTCTATCCATCAGGTGAAAAAATGTGCTGCCCCCTGTTGTGGTGAAGAAGGGATTTTGCTGAAAAAATATGAGACGGATCAATAAAAACTGATGGCCAGATTGATAAATCGGCCTAGAATAGGGCAAGAAAATATAATTAATTGGGTGCAGATATGAGTAATAAACCACAAATAAAAAGTGATCCGCTTTACCTGTTATTGCGTGATGGTGAAATTAAAGAATTTAATCAACGGAAGTCCGCAGGAGAGTCCTGTGATCTGACCGCCTGTGATTTTCGCAATGTTGATTTACGTAATATTGATGCCAGTGGGCTGGATTTCAGTGACTGTTATTTTCATCAGACGGACTTGCGCGGGCTAGATTTACGTCAGACAAAAATGGAAGGGGCCAGTATCAACGGTGCGAGGATCTCTGGAACCTATTTTCCTTCTCAGCTAACTGCTGAGGAAATTGGTTTGTCTCTGGTGCATGGTTCACGTATGCGGTATTTAAAATAATCGATGATGAATAATAAAAAAACAATTTCTGTCTTTATAAAATAATAAATTTGGGGGACAAGACCTGCGTGAACGAGATACATCCAACGGCGATTGTTTCTGATAAGGCGCAATTGGGTCAGGCTAACCGTATTGGTTCCTATGCTGTCATCGAAGATGGTGTGCTGATAGGGGACAATAATGACATTGCCAGTCATGTTGTGCTGAAAAAATATACCCGACTGGGAAATAACAACACGCTTGCAGAGCATGTTGTCCTGGCAGGTCTGCCCCAGGATTTGGGGTTTAAGGATAAACCAACCTATGTCGAACTGGGGGATGGCAACACCTTGCGCGAGGGTGTGACGATCAATCGTGCAACGAAAGACAATGGTGCGACTCGTTTAGGAAATAACAATTACCTCATGGCATTGGTGCATGTGGGCCATGACTGCCAGTTTGGCAATAACATCATTATTGCACCTAGCTCAGGAATCGGCGGCCACGTACAGATTGCTGATAAGGCCTTTATCTCGGGTGGCGTTATGGTGCATCAATTTGTGCAGATAGGGTGCTGTGCGATGATCGGTGGCAATACCAAAATTACTCAGGACACCTTGCCGTATATGATGACCGATGGCGTTCCCGCCACGGTTCATGGTTTGAATTTGGTGGGGTTGAAACGGGCCGGTTTTAAACTGGATACTATCAAATCATTGAAAGAGGCCTATCGTCTCTTGTTTTGCACGCCTTTATCTCTGGAGGAAAAGCTACTGCAAATTAATGCCATTGAAAATGAGCATGCCAGGGCGCTGGTGAATTTTATCCGTGTTTCAAAACGGGGCTTTCATCGTGACAAACAGGCGGGGTAAGCTGCAAAAATGATGATTATTTACCAGGATAAATTAGGGTAATCAGCAGAATTGGGCGGATTGTGGCTTTTTTTCACCAAGAATGGGCGTTACAATAGCCGTTTCCGCACAGTGAAAAATTGTAACTAATTGTAATTAATAGGCTTTCCGCAATCATCAAAGGAGCTTGTCCTATACAAAAGCGGCTATTTGCCGTTCTGTTTTTTTACTCTATTTACTTTTAACCAAGATAGCCTCATTGCGAGTACTGTAATCCTATGACTTTTGATAAAAAATCTAGTTATTCCAAAGAAGAATTAATTGACTGCGGCAAAGGGAAATTATTTGGCCCCGGTAATGCGCAGCTACCTTTACCTCCCATGTTGATGTTCAACCGCATTGTCAAAGTTACTGAAGGCGATGGTAAATACGGTAAAGGACAAATTATTGCTGAACTCGATGTTACCCCGGATTTATGGTTCTTTGAATGTCATTTTGAAGGTGATCCTGTGATGCCGGGTTGCCTTGGTCTGGACGCACTGTGGCAGCTGATTGGTTTTTATCTGGGTTGGCTGGGTGGGCCTGGCCATGGCCGAGCTCTGGGCGCGGGTGAAGTGAAATTTACCGGGCAAGTGATTCCAAAGACTAAATTGATTACCTATCAGGTTGATCTGAAACGGGTCATTATGCGCAAATTATTTATGGGGATAGGCGATGCACGTATGTTAGCCGATGGTCGGGAGATTTATACGGCCAATGATCTGCGTGTTGGCCTGTTTACATCAACCGAAGGTTTTTAAGGGGAGAGTTTAGTAATGTCATTACGTCGTGTAGTTGTCACCGGAATCGGTATTGTTTCCAGTATTGGAAATAACAAAGAGGAAGTCACCGACTCCCTGCGTGAGGGACGTTCTGGTATCGAGTTTTGTGATGCATATGCCGAGCTAGGTTTTCGATCACGTATTCAAGGTAGTCTGAAAATCGATCTCAGTGAAATGATTGACCGTAAACTCAAGCGTTTTATGGGGGACGGTGCGGCTTATAACTATATCGCCATGAAACAGGCCATCGAAGACTCCGGCCTGGAAGAGAAAGATGTCTCGAATCCACGTAGTGGGTTAGTTGTCGGCTCCGGTGGCCCTTCTACGCAGAACATTGTCGATGCAGCGGATATTTTACGGGCCAAAGGCGTAAAGCGCATCGGGCCATATATGGTGACCCGCGGTATGTCCAGCACCAACTCGGCCTGTCTGGCCACGCCCTTTAAGATTAAGGGCGTGAACTATTCTATTACCTCAGCCTGTTCTACTAGTGCCCATTGTGTTGGTCATGGCTCAGAGCTGATTCAAATGGGTAAGCAGGATGTTGTATTTGCGGGTGGTGGTGAGGAATTGCACTGGACCTTGTCGGTGCTGTTTGATGCTATGGGAGCCATGTCATCCAAATATAATGATGCGCCTGAAACAGCTTCACGTGCATTTGATACCAACCGTGATGGTTTTGTGATCTCTGGCGGTGGCGGTATGTTGGTGTTGGAAGAACTAGAACACGCAAAAGCCCGTGGGGCAAAAATCTATGCCGAGTTGGTTGGATATGGTGCGACTTCTGATGGTTATGACATGGTGGCACCTTCCGGTGAGGGGGCTATGCGCTGTATGCAGCAGGCACTGGCCACGGTTGATTGCCCGGTTGACTACATCAATGCTCACGGAACCAGTACGCCGATTGGCGATATTCGCGAGCTGGAGGCGATCAAGCAAGTTTTCGGTGACGAGATACCCTATTTGAATGCTACAAAATCTCTCACAGGTCATGCTCTGGGTGCGGCAGGTGTGAATGAAGCAATATATTCTTTGCTTATGATGGAGGCAGGATTCATTGCGGAGTCGGCTAATATCATTACTCTGGATCCTGAGGCCGAGGGTTATCCCATTGCACGCCAGCGGATAGATAATGTTGAGGTCAATTGCGCTATGTCAAACAGCTTTGGCTTTGGCGGTACTAATGCCAGTCTGGTTTTTAAGCGATATTAAGTCGAAATTATAACCATTCTGTAGACTTTTCCCTTGAGCCTGCGTGGCCAATGGCTAAGCTATGATGTAGGGTTTTCATCTAGTGGAGCATGACATTGTTGCAACGGCTCATTGGAATATCGCTTTTCCTGCTGGCAGTGCCAGTTACCGCACGTGATCTCCCATTACATCTTATCAAGTTACCGGTCGATTTTAAAATCGAGTTGTATGCCGCTAATGTTCCTGATGCTCGATCCATGAATATGAGTCCTGCCGGTACTTTGTTTGTCGGCAGTCGACATGCAGGTAAGGTGTATGCGATCCGGGATACAAATCGTGATGGCCGGGGGGATAAGGTCTCTGTGATTGCTCAGGGATTGAATGTGCCAAACGGCGTGGCTTTTCACAACGGTGCTTTATATGTTGCGGAGATCAACCGGATCCTTCGCTTTGATGATATTGAGAGTCGATTGTCCGATCCCCCCCAGCCTGTCGTGGTGAGTACTGATTTCCCTATAGAGCAGCATCATGGTTGGAAGTTTATTCGTATCGGTCCGGATGAGAAATTATATGTGCCTATCGGTGCGCCCTGTAACGTATGTCTTGAATATGGCTATGCGGTGATTACCCGTCTCAATTTGGATGGGAGTCAGCATGAAATTTTTGCCGAGGGTATTCGCAATACGGTTGGCTTTGATTGGCATCCCGACAGCAAAGAACTCTGGTTTACCGATAATGGCCGTGATCAACTGGGTGATGATCTGCCTGCTGATGAGTTGAATCGAATTACAGACGAAGGCATGCATTTTGGTTTTCCATACTGCCATGGAGGTGAAGTGCTGGATCCGGAGTTTGGTCTGGGTCATGGCTGTAATGAATATGTTGCACCGGTTCAGAAACTGGGTGCCCATGTGGCCTCATTGGGGATGCGTTTTTATGTTGGCGGTATGTTTCCCCGCCAGTATAAGAAACAGATTTTTATTGCTGAACATGGTTCCTGGAATCGTAGTAGCAAGAGTGGTTATCGTGTCATGCTGGTGACCCTGGATGGCCACCAGGCCGTGAGTTATGAGGTTTTTGCCGAAGGTTGGTTACAAGGACAGAAGGCATGGGGACGACCGGTAGATATCGAACATGTGGCGGATGGTAGCTTATTAGTCTCGGATGACAAGGCCGGTGCTATCTACCGCATTTATTATGATGGAGGCCCGTCATCAATGGCAGTGCCCTCGAGTCGTTCGAATAGTGGGCAGATGGTTCCATCAGATAAACAAAAAATAATTCTGAATAAAGGTCTCAAACCGCAAAGTATTTCCCCGATAGTTGCGGATAGATTAGAAAATAAACCGACAAATGAGATTCCTTCTGACGTTAAGTTGAATAGACCACTTCAAGCTCGACCAGCCGAGGTGATAGATAAAACGGTATTGGATAAAAATGACACTGCAATGGAGCCGCCAGCAATTAAAGTAGATGTTGTGCCTGAACCGTCTGTTGAAAATGAGCCGCCAGTTCATAAACCTAGTCTAGTACCACCGGATGATGTCATTGAAAAAATCAGAATCCGGACAGGGCAAGGCAGTGGTCAGTCAGTTGATCCATTTGCATCGGTAAAAAAACAGACCGTTAACCAATAGAATTATTTTGCATCATTTCCCTGAGTTATAAATTTCAGTAAAGGGTGGAGTTCTTTTAGTAATTTTTCCATATGTGGCCTGACCAGTTCTTGCCGTTCTTCATTGATCAGCCTAATGGCGGTGGAAACGTCGACATGGTTTGCTCCACTGATACCTAATACATCGACCAGTGTTGATTTACATGAGACCGCATTCCCTCCTTTGATGATGAGATCATCTAGGTAGAACTCAGCCTCCTTTATCAAGGTATTGATATTGGTGTCCAAGTTTAGTTGTGGCTCAAATATGCTGATACTGGTTGTGATTTTGAGGGTTTTTTGTTTTGCCTTGAAATGAAGTTTAGACACTTCCTTGCGAATACGCTCTGCCAGTTGTTGGGTATCTTCAAGGTTTGTGGCTAGTAGTAACATGGCAAATTTTGCCAGCCCTACTCTGGCCAACTTGTCTTCATTGCGTACCAATTTGCTTAAGTGTTTCCCCACCGTACCGATAATGTGATCTGCTATAGCTTTACCATTCTTGATATAGATAGAATCAAAGTTGTCGATGTCCATACGCAACAGAATCAAATGGCCGCCGTTTCGTTTGATATAGGCGAGAGCTTCATCGCTGGATTTACAAAAATATTGTTGTCCACCCAGGCCCGTGACTTCATCGATGGCTGCCTGGGTTTCCAGTTTTTCTGATGTCTCGGTTAGTTTGCGGGCGGTTTGCCCAAAGTGGACATGGGCTTTGGCGCGGGCCTTGAGCTGAACAGATTCAAAGGGTTTGCTTATAAAATCAGTCGCGCCATAGTTAAGTGCGTCCTGTTGGGCTTTTTCATCATCTTCCTGTCCAGTGATGATAATGACCGGCAGTTCCTTCAGTCTGGGATCATTTGCCTGGCGGATACGTTGCACCAGACCATAGCCATCCAGGTAGGGCATACCCAAATCAGTAAATACCACCTGGATGGTGTTATCGTTTATTAACAGGGTCCAGGCGTCTTCACCGTGTTCGGCCTCAACGACGTCATATTCCTTGCCTAGTATTTTGGCAATGGCTCGACGCATGACTTTTGAATCATCGGCGATGAGAATGCGTGGTTTTTTATTCGTGGTGGCCATTCTAGCTTAGTAAATTCGAATTTTTCTAATATTAGTCGTGTGAAATTTGGTCATGAAAATATTGTATGTGAAGCATAGTCTTTACATGTTGTTATGCCAAGCAATAAGCTCGTATCAATCTTGATTTTGACGTGGCATTGGCGTAATTTGGTGCCGTGTAAGTATTTTAGATGTACAACGTAGGAGAGTGTCGTGTATTACATTGCGGTTGTTTTTTTTATGATGACCTCCATGGGTTTATCTCAGGCGGATACGGTGCGTGATGACTATATGCGTATGTATGTCGTAGGTGATAGCTATGAAAATGTTCGTGATGATCTTGAACTTGCGATTATCAACCGAGGTATCAAGATCAATAATATATCCAATATAGGCAACATGTTGGCCCGGACAGGTAAAGACCTTGGAGCCAAAAAACAGATCTTTGCCCATGCCGAGGCTTTAGAGTTTTGTAGTTCGACGGTTTCTCGTGTCACCATGGAGGCCGATCCACATAATATTGTATTTTGTCCTTACATCATCGCCGTCTATAGTTTGCCGAATGAAGATAACAAAACCTATATTTCTTTTCGAAGACCTACTCAGGCAGGAAGCCAGACCTCAAAAGCGGCCTTGCAGAAGGTCGAGGACTTGATGATAAGTATTGTTGAAGAAGTAGCAAAATAGTCTTTGTTCATAATGCTGTGAATTCTGCTTGTCTGTTTATATCTTGATATCTTTTCTGTAGCTGTAAATACAACCGTGTTTGATTGTCCATTGCGGAAAACTGGATCTCCGTTTATTCCGGCATCGTGCTTGTAACCATGGTCGAAAGACGTTGTTGCTGATTTAGGCTGATGTGCTTTGTGATCGGAATGCACCCTATAATTTTATTGCAGACGTTAGTGACCAGGCCCTTTCCTCAGGTTTGGTATGGCCGCCAATCTGAGAATGACGGGACAATATTTTTGCTGTGGATAACAGATAAAGATGTGATTTGAAGTGGGTGCAATTTGAATGTGACCCAGGTGGCTTTAAGCTTTCTTATTAAGGATTATAATCAGATGATACGAACCATCGTTTGACATAGATAAAGGCTGATGGCAGAAAGGTTTGAAAAAAAATCAGGTTATTTTCTTAACCCCTTACTTAAACCACTCTAAAGCCTATGCGTCATCTGTCGCTATAGTAAATAGGTTGCTTGTCTTAGAGATGTATGGAGGGATAGATTTGACCCCACAAGAACTGGTATCTGGTGTTGTGCGTCTGGTTTCTTTGCCTGAAGTTTGTATTCGCGTGAATGAAATGATGGATGATCCAGTGGTTAATGCTACGGATATTGGTAGAGTTATTTCCCAGGACACGAGCTTGACTGCTCGGCTGTTAAAAATTGTTAACAGTGCCTTTTATGGGTTTCAGGCTCGTATTGAAACGGTATCGCGTGCGGTGACTGTAATTGGTCTGCGTGAATTGAGAGGGTTGGTGCTTGCAGCGTCAGCGGTAGAATCTTTTTCCAAGCTCCCTAATGATGTCCTTAATCTGGTGAATTTCTGGCGTCACAGCGTGTATTGTGGCGTTGTTGCCCAATTGCTGGCACAAAAATGCAATGTTTTGCACAGTGAACGTTTATTTATTGCGGGCCTGTTGCATGACATTGGTAAACTGGTCATAACCAATAAAATGGTCAAGGAATCCCGTGAAGTTATTCTGCGGGCTGAAAAGAAAAAGGTGCTTGATTTTGAGGCCGAGCAAGCCATTCTTGGATTTGATCATGCCGAAGTTGGTGGTGAATTGCTTAAAGAATGGAACATGCCCGAAAGCCTGTATAATGCGGTGAGATATCATCACCGACCAGCTGCGGCAATGGAACCTACCATCGAAATATGCATTGTGCATATTGCGAATATCATGACCATTATGGCTGAGCATGGTGTGAACGAAGGTGGTGCGATTCCACCGATTGATAAAATTGCCTTTGACATGACCGGTCTGAGTGAGGCTGATTTCGATCAAATTTTTGCCCGTGCCGGGACGGTATTTTCTGAGGCGCTGGATGCCATTTTACCGCGTGCCTATAAACCTCTATAGGGTGTATTAGCCCAGTCACTAGCGCTGGCTCATAACGTGCGAATCGATTGTTGTTAATCTTGTTTCGTTTTTTAAGGATTTCTGGATATAAGAATACTTCCGTTCAGCATTTCTTCTGATTTTTCCCTCCTTTATAGTTTGTTATTATTTGTCTGATATTGACTGAAAATGTTTGCCGTTGTTTAAATCCTTGCGAGGTCATGGCGGCTTAGCTGTTATAATTACCCTTGGCGCATGGCACATAAAAATGGGGAGGGAGGCAATGAAACCGGGTGATATTCAACGCTTGCTCGACATCATGGGGCAGCTCAGAAACCCTGTGGGTGGTTGCCCATGGGATCTGCAACAGACTTATCGCAGTATAGTACCGCACACTCTTGAAGAGGCCTACGAAGTGGCTGATGCGATTGAACGTGATGACTATATCGAGTTACAGGATGAACTGGGTGATTTGCTGTTTCAGGTCGTCTTTTATGCGCAACTTGCCCGAGAAGAAAATCGTTTTGGGTTTGCTGATATCGTACAAAGTATCTGTGACAAGCTGGAACGCCGTCATCCTCATGTATTTGCAGAAAAAAATATTGCGAATGCCGATGAGCAAACCCAACACTGGGAACAGCTCAAGGCCGATGAACGTAAGGCCAAGGTGGACGAGGGCAAGCCGCATAGTGTGCTGGATGGGATAGCTTATACCTTGCCTGCGGTTAGTGTGGCGCACAAATTATTAAAGCGTGCCGCACAGGTTGGTTTTGACTGGCCGGATGAGCAGGGTGTTATTGATAAGGTAAAAGAAGAGCTAGAGGAGATCCAGCAGGCCTGGGCAGACCCTCAGGCCCGGGCGGAAGAGATTGGTGATTTGTTGTTTACCTGTGTGAATCTGGCCCGCCATGCAGGGGTGGATACTGAAACGATATTGCGTCAGTCTAACCGTAAATTTGAAAAGCGTTTTCGCAGCATGGAGTTGCAGCTAGATGCGTTGGGTAAATCTATCGCTGAAGCCAGTGTTGATGACATGGATAAGGCTTGGGATGTGGTCAAAAGCCGTGAAACGCACTAATTTGGATAAATGATGTTATCTACGCCTTAATATGAGGCGTTTATTTTTTATGCGCACTTATTTGGTGCGTGCATTTTGTTTGATTCAGGCGTATGTTTCGATAACGTATTGATAACTATATTATTCCCTAAATTGGTGTGGTTCTTGCTCGCAATGTGCAAACTTGATGCATGGGGAGAACAATGGAAACTATCAAAACGTCAGCTGACGTATTATTCATTTTATTAGGCGCGATCATGGTTTTGGCCATGCATGCCGGTTTTGCTTTTCTTGAAGTCGGGACGGTACGCAAGAAGAATCAGGTCAATGCCCTAGTGAAAATTATGGCAGATTTTGCCGTATCGACCATTGCCTATTTCTTCATTGGATTTAGCGTGGCCTACGGGGTCGATTTTTTTGCTGATGCACAAACCCTCACCACAAAGAGCGGTTATGAGCTGGTGAAATTCTTTTTTCTACTGACCTTTGCCGCTGCCATACCGGCGATTATATCGGGAGGGATTGCCGAGCGGGCCAGGTTCAATCCACAACTGGCGGCCACCTTTATTGTTGTTGCGTTGATTTATCCCTTTTTTGAAGGCATGACCTGGAACGGTAACTTCGGTATGCAGGCCTGGATCAAGGCGACTTTTGGCGCAGAATTTCATGACTTTGCCGGTTCGGTGGTGGTACATGCCATGGGCGGCTGGTTGGCCCTCGGTGCGGTGGTTATGCTCGGAGCACGTCGTGGTCGCTACAGCAAAGATGGCAAGGTATCTGCCCATCCACCTTCCAGTATTCCTTTCCTGGCCTTGGGGGCCTGGATCCTAACCGTTGGCTGGTTTGGTTTTAATGTCATGTCTGCCCAGACCATCGAGGCTATAAGTGGACTGGTAGCGGTCAATTCCCTGATGGCCATGGTTGGCGGTATTCTGGCTGCCCTGTTTATTGGGCGCAATGATCCGGGTTTTGTCCACAATGGCCCGTTAGCGGGTCTGGTGGCCATCTGTGCCGGTTCTGACATCATGCACCCTTTAGGTGCGTTAGCAACGGGCGTGGTGGCCGGAGGCCTGTTTGTGTGGACCTTTACCCTTTGTCAGAACAAATGGAAAATTGATGATGTCTTGGGTGTCTGGCCCCTGCATGGTTTGTGTGGAGCCTGGGGCGGGATCGCTGCCGGTATATTTGGCTCAACGGCCCTGGGCGGCCTGGGCGGCGTGAGTTTCATGGCCCAAGTGGCCGGTACTGTCATTGGTGTCAGTATTGCCCTGATCGGCGGTTTTGCCGTTTACGGTGGCTTGAAAGCTATAGTGGGCATTCGACTCAGCCAGGAAGAAGAGTATGATGGTGCCGACCTGACCTTTCATAAGATCGAGTCTGAATCTGTGATCGATTAATACATTTCTCAAATCTGAGTAGATAAGGAAGGCGGCCTCTGGTCGCTTTTTTTATCGAAAGCTGTAAATTATTCCAAAATAAATGTCGAAACACTTTACAGTTATTTGTTCTCAGAATACGGTGATGAGATATAACCTATTGAAAAATAAATGATTTCGTAGTTGGCAAGAAACCTGCAATAAAACTGAGGACAATGCTTGCGATGACTGGAGAATGCCATGAACAGTTTTATTACTTTTGTCTTGCTTGCAACGGGGCTGGGCATGGCCAGTGTTAACCTGAGTCTACCGTTGGTGGCAGAAGTCGGGCAAACAGCCGCACAGGGTATGGTTACCGGTTTTAATAGTTTTGTGGTTTTATGTTTAAGCGCCGCGGGATTGGGTTTTGTCCTGGCGTTTAGATCAAAATAGAATGTGAGTGTGCAGGGGTGTGTGAGTGTTGAGGCGGTCTTAGACCGCCTTTTTTTATGTTCTGTTGTGAGTCGTTTTGGTTAAGTCTCATTCTGTTTTGTATGACGGGTTAGAAACTGATCCAGTTGATTAGCAAAGTTGCGACGATCCGTTTGATTCAATACTGGTGGCCCACCGGTCTCGACCCCACTGGCACGCATGGTATCCATAAAATCACGCATATTAAGACGCTCGCGGATATTTGCCTCGCTATAAAACTCCCCACGTGGATTTAAGGCCCAGGCCTTTTTCTCGATGACTTCTGCGGCGAGAGGTATATCGGCCGTAATCACCAACTCCCCTTCACTGACACGCTTAACGATCTCGTTATCCGCCACATCAAAACCGGGGGGCACACGCAGAGAGGTGATTAAAGGGGAACGGGGTGTTTGCAGTGATTGATTGGCGACCAGCGTCAACGGTGTCTGGGTACGTTCCGCTGCGCGGAAGAGGATTTCTTTAATGACCTTGGGGCAGGCATCGGCATCGACCCATATATGCATTGGCTAATCTCGTTTTAGTTGGTGGATTTGTTATTTTAATGGAATTGTTGCTGCGACTGTGTATTAAAATTTAGATTCAACATCCATATTTTTATGAAGTATTCGAATTATGATAATTTTATTATTTTCACCTTCACAATAAAAAATAATATGGCTGCTTTGGGGGAATTTCTTGTAACCTCTTTTTATATATTCACATTGTTTACCCACTGATGGGTTTTCAGACAATAAATGAAAGGCCTCATCAAGTTGTTTAATATACAAAAAACGCTGGTCTCGTCCCCAGCGTTTTTCAGTAACTTGAGCAATTTTTCTCAAGTCTTCTTTTGCCTTTTTGGTTAGCTCAAATGCTTTCATTTATCATTTTCGCTATCCAGCTCTGCCATAAATTCATCAAAGTCATAATCTGCGATACCACTTTGCTCACCGTCGTTAAGCATTTGTCGCAAAGTTTCAAGTCGTGTTTCTGTATTTTCGAGTAAGCGAAGTCCTGCTCTAATAACTTCACTTGCAGAGCCAAAGCGGCCACTTTTCACCTGGCTGGTTATAAAACCATCGAAATGCTTACCCAGTGTAATGCTAGTATTTTTAGCCATAACGGTTCTCGCTTGTACCAATATATACCTAATTGTGGTATTTGCTGTCTAACAAGTCAATCAAACAGATGCAAAAATACACCGTTTATTTCAAAACATATTTATTGATTTGAGGCTGTATTTATCTGAATCAGTTAATGGTGAAGAGTCTGTGATATACCTTTTTTCTGCTCATTCGGCGCAATAATATTGCGTCCTACTGAGCTATTTTTTTATCGTCAGATGGATGTTTAATCACCGCCGCCGCCATCTGCTCCACCACCGTCTCCATTGCTATCTCCACTAGAAAAACTCCATCCTTCATTGTTCTTTCTTGGGAAACCATCACGACCACATGAATGTACTTGCCCTTTAAAGCGAGTTATTCTCATTAAATCAGAAAATGAAAAATTACAATTTCCGTTGAAATATATCTGAGCGATTTCATTTTTCAGTTCTTTATATGTGCTATCCTTTGTATTTTTAACAAAATTATTAAATTCGTGTTCACTTGAAACTAGCGCAAATGCATATTTTAAATATTCATTGTTGAATGAGTACTTGTTATAAATTTGCACAATCACTTTGCCTTTGTATTTTTCTTTTGGGCTAATGTCTCGCCCAAGGTAAAAAGGCAGTTCTTTGACTACTTTAGACAGCCTATAGTTATGAATCCATTTCTTTAGCTTATGCACACGTAAATTTTGCCTTATGTTTTTTCTTTTAATTTGAATCGCTATCGCGATGCTGAATTTTATGTCGGGGGTTGCCCAAAAGAAAGTAACCAAAGAAAAGGGCACCCCAAAGATAGTGCAAACGTGTTTTCAGATTTTGCATTCATGTGGATGCTCATCAACGGCATGGTCGCTCCCTGCATCCTTGCCTCCCGCGACATTAGTACATCCGTGTACGTCATCCCTATGCCGCTGATGAGCAGCGCCGCGTCCTGCGGCGCACTTTTTAATATTTTTAGAATCACTGCTGTCCCGTTAACTTTCACAGCAAAGCTAATTGTTTAGTGGAACCCACTTGGTCAACAGGAGGATCACCTCGCAACAAGGCAAACAAGTCTCGTTTTTCGAACAGGTTGAGCTGTACTAATCGAAGTATTTGCTGCATGCTTCTCTTTAATTTTGACTGGAACTTAATAAAAGCCAGAAGTAGATACATAGCGCAACCCATATTTGGGTCATTACTGCATTCTTGCTCGTGCCAATAAAGGATTTTATTTTCAAATTCTGCTTGATCCATTTGAAGAACCACTCAACATCCCAACGCGCCTTATAGATATCGGCAATAGTCTTAGCTGCCCGCTTAAAATTGTTGGTCAGGAAAACGTAGTGTTTGCCCGTTACCGAGTCACGGTACCCGATGCGGCGCAGCTGAATAGGACATTTCTTAG
>JAFLJQ010000209.1 GCA_022712915.1 Gammaproteobacteria bacterium
TAAGGCTGACTTCACCGGTACTGTCATCGCGGTCGAGAACCAGATCCTTGTCCTGGACGATGAGATTGCGGTGAAACAACCCGGTTATGGTGCTCTCGCGCGAACCGGCGGCGCCTTCAAACAACAGGGCCGTGATGCCAAATGCGACGCGGCCAATACCGCCATCAGCCGAACTACTGAGATTGACGCTATAGCCAGGCATGTTGCGGGTCAGACGGTCGAGCGGTTCATCGGGACAGCATCAAAAAAATGGACGATGCCACTTCATCATTGGAATGTTGCACTGAATCAGTTTATGCTTGAATATCAGGGCCGGTTACCGAGAGGTTTCTAGCATTCACCAACCGGGCAGTTACACAGAATTATTTACAGGGTCTTCAAGTACGGGGCAACATCGTTTGCTGCTTTCTCTGGAGACGGTGAGCACATCAATCGTCGAGCTTCCGCATGTATTCCCAATCAAGGGCCAATCCCACCGGGAACTTATTATATCTTCGATAGACAGTCCGGCGGACTTCTTGGTTCGTTTTATGACATGTTCAACGAACACAGCAACTGGTTCGCCCTGCATGCCATTGATGGCAAAATCGACGATGAAAGCTATTGCGATAAAGTGAAACGAGGCGCCTTTCGGCTCCATCCGAAAGGCTCACGCGGTATAAGCGAAGGTTGCATCACTATCGAGAAACACTCGGATTACCAATTCCTACGGACAATCCTTAAAAACATTACACCTGTAGCTGTTCCAGGTAGTACGCTAAAGGCTTATGGTATGGTGGTAGTCGGATGAGAAAAGCTATCCGTGTCGGCCTTGTTGGTCTTTGGGTGCTGTCTGCATCTGGCTTTCTTACGCGCTGGTGGATGACTTCCCCTAAGTTCTGCGGTAATTCCGGATTTTCCGCCGTCTTTCTGGAGATGGCTAATCAATTTATTCGATGCCCACGATCAGAAAAGTGTTGTGGTGATTTGGGTCGGTCTTTTGTTATCTCTCATTATTGTGTCTGTATTGACGCTGGCTGGTTGGTTCCTGTGGCGTCATATTCAAAATGCGCTAACAAAAAAATCAACCTGACCACCCTGAGCTACGGCCTAAAAAACAGGCCTCCGCTCACGGTGTCAAGTTATTAAAGCGTTAACTGCAAAAAACAAAAGGATATACCTTAATATGATAGAGTTCCTAGATAAGTGGCAAACTCTTATTGGGAGTATTCTTGGTGGTATATTTGCATTATTGGTTGCATTTATTGTTGGGTATATGGCTAGGAGGAGAGAAGAGGTTTCTTCGGCTATGATTATAGCCGGTGATTTAGCAAACATACGGATATTATTTGAATCACTGACTGAATTAGCAAAGAAACAAAATGTACCACAAGATGATTTCCCTTACTGGGTTTCTGAAAAACTCGCTCATTCTTTCCCGAATATATCCAGCCTATTCGAAAGTTCTCTTGCGCGGATGTTACCTATAAATAAATACCTTGCGGCCCATTTAACAATATTCCACAAACTATACCGCGAAGCAGAACTAACAATAAGTAGAATTACAGATGACATAAAACTACTCCATAAGCAAGGAAAACCAGATAGACCGAATGAATATTTAAAGGCTGACGCACGAATAGCTACTAATTATTTCAATTCAGCAATTGAACACGCTAAATGCTCTCAACAGTTAATAGAAGCTCTGGTTTTAAGTAAGATGCATCCAATTAATAAATTAATGCTACTCGTCCGTGAAACCTTAGACTGCCTAAAGCAAAATGAAAGAGAATGTATAAAACTTTTAAAAAGTGAGGACAGTTAACAATAGCATCGTGGGGACCGTTTCACTGCTCCGCTTCGCTACGCAGTGAACGGTCCCACATGCAAACGTTAGCTTTTTAAATTGGAGGAATATGTATGGCAAGTTTTAGATTTTATGTTTTAAATAACACCCTTGTGGTTATCGATGCTAATAAAGTTTACACAGTTTTAGCTACGAGCGGAAAAGGTAATTGTATGAATAAACCTTCTTGTGCAAGTGAAGTGAATAAAGGTCCCATATCAAAAGGGCATTATTATTTACTAAACAAAGAACTAAATAACCCTGTTCCTGTATGGGACTTTGCCAGGAACATGGCAAAAGGTGACTGGGGTGATTGGCGTATATCTCTTCATCCAGTTTTTGGAACTGTGAAATATGGTCGTTCTGGTTTCTTTATGCACGGAGGTAGGTTTGCAGGCTCAGCAGGTTGTATTGATATAGGTGGAGGAATTTTCGGGAATCAAATAACAGACAAAGTAAAGAATACAATTAGTAATTCCGACCGGAGTGAGCTATGGGTTATATAAGGTCAATTTATTGGGCGCTGACATATGTGCTGGCAACTATATCATGTGAATTTATTGTATTTTATTTTTTATCAGAAAATTCAGACACCATCTTGATCTCAGTCTTAGTAATTTCATTTATACTAGGGGGAGTTATTGGGTATAAAAATATTCATTACAATATTGTAATTTTTATATTTTTTGGGTTAGCAATCTCAGCAGTTTTTGCATTTTTCTTTGAGCTTAAGTTTTATTACCACGATTATCCGGATAATTTTCTGGATTTTTTTCCCAATTTAATATTTAAACCAATAATTATTTTATTTCCACTGCTTGTATCATTTTTGCTTGTCAAATTTGTTAGTGGGAACAAAAAAGCTAACAATTAGCTCCAGCGGACAATTTAAAGCGGGGCTTGTTTTGCTTTCGCAAAAATACGCCACTTTAAATTTCCGCTGAGCAAGGCGTTAGCGACAAGGAGCGAGATATTTTGAAAGGTCATGTAAATGCTTCAGGATTTCCACTCCAGATTGGAATAGGAAATTTAGTAGATAGTACAAATCAGCGTCATGGTTGGAGAACTCTATATACAGAGCACTCTTGGAATAATATTGAAACTGAAGAGTCCGGGTTTATTGACTTGGTGCTAGTTAATTCCGATAGGACACAATATTTCACGGTGGAATGTAAAAGAGTTAAGGATGCCTCTTGGATATTTCTTAATGAAGGGGCTGAGGTTAAATTTAGAAGGCATTCCAAGGCCTTTATTTTTCAGAAAGACGGAACTCAAACTAAGCAATTCAGGTGGCACGATATAACGCTTGAACCTTCATCGCCAGAGTCGCAATTCAAATAAACAGGACACCCACCTTAAGAAAATACTTTAACTATTTGTTATCTATTGATTAATAGGTGTTTGCTGGAGTGAGTGTCCGGTTAGGTTGGTTAGGTTGTGGGCATCCTCAATGTTCAGGTTAAGGCATTATTTGATTTTTAAAATGCATTATCTGATGAAGTTATTTGATCAGGATGGAGAATCAGGCCATTCTGCCTTTTTCTAGTTGAGCTTGAACCAGAACCTATTTCAACTACTTGAATTAACAAACAAAAAAGCGCAATTTAGGGACATTAACGAAACGAAATAGGCTGATTCCGTCTAATACACTGTTATACCCTACAAACAATAAACTCAGAGGACTAAATGATTTTCTTTAAAATACTTATATTATTTGTTATGTCTATCAATTTGCACGCTGAAGAAAACAAAATTGAAGGCC
Source organism: Gammaproteobacteria bacterium (assembly GCA_022712915.1). Lineage (GTDB taxonomy): Bacteria > Pseudomonadota > Gammaproteobacteria > UBA6429 > Thiohalophilaceae > JAHEDB01. The sequence continues at coordinate 3,588 of JAFLJQ010000209.1, forward strand.
TTTACAAGTTAAATAATATGGCTCTTCAGGAAAATCTGTGGGTAAATAATGGATGATTTAATAAGAATTGATTCACATTGAACTTCGATCCATGATGGTAGTTACCAGACCACTATCAAAAAAAGAAGCCCAATGCGAATAAGAACATTACTTAACG
>JAFLJQ010000055.1 GCA_022712915.1 Gammaproteobacteria bacterium
CATTGAATAGCGTGATTCGAAAAGCCATTAAAAAGCGGAAACTATTTCCGACTGATGATGCCGCAAAGAAGGTGGTGTACCTTGCGATACAGCAAGCATCAAAAAAATGGACGATGCCTATTAGGCACTGGAAAACCGCCCTCAATCGCTTTATGATTGAATTTGAAGACCGTTTGGTTGATTATGTATGAAATTTAATTCAGGCAGTTACACGGAATTATTTACAGGCTCCTGGAAATAGCACTATTTCATACGATGGGGAAGCTTCCTGAGCCGGAATCAACCCACAGATTTTTCTGAAGAGCCAAACTTATTTTGTATTTGAAGTTATGCAAGAATTGTTTAGAGCCTGCCATCTACTTGATCTTTCGGCAGAATATGTTTTACATCATATATAATATGGTTGGCCTTTCCAAAGGCATGAATAGTCTCTGCTCCCATTTGTTTGAATTCATTATGTGCAACTGTGATTATAATCGCATCATATGTATTATTTGATGGAGTCTGAATGGGTTTTAAGCCATATTCATGGAGCGCTTCTTTCTGGTCGACCCATGGATCAAACACATCTACTTGTGCATTGTTCTTTTTTAATTCGCTAATAATATCGATCACACGAGTGTTTCGTAAATCTGGACAATTCTCCTTAAAGGCAAATCCAAGGATAAGGACCTTTGAATCAACTACATGTATTCGTTTTTGAGTCATTAGACGGATAACTTGTCCAGATACATACCCTCCCATACCATCATTAATACGCCTGCCAGCCAAAATAACATCAGGATGGTAGCCCATACTTTCGGCTTTTTGTGTTAGATAATATGGATCAACGCTGATGCAGTGACCACCTACGAGGCCTGGACGAAATGGCAGAAAGTTCCATTTGGTGCCCGCTGCTTCAAGAACCTCCAGTGTGTCAATTCCTAGTTTATTGAAGATAATGGCTAGTTCATTAATGAGTGCTATATTGAGGTCGCGTTGGGTATTTTCGATAACTTTGGAGGCTTCGGCAACTTTTATTGAACTGGCCTTATGTGTTCCGGCCGTTATAATTGAAAGGTATAATTCGTCAACATAATCAGCTATTTCTGGTGTTGATCCCGAGGTAACTTTTAAAATTGTTGCTACACGATGTTCTTTATCACCAGGATTGATCCGCTCAGGGCTATATCCTGCGTAGAAATCGACATTAAAAGTTAACCCCGATTTTTCCTCGAGAACCTTGACACAAACTTCTTCCGTTGCCCCGGGAAAAACCGTAGACTCATAAATGACTATATCGTCTTTTTTCAGAATGCTGCCAATAGCCATGCTGGCAGACCGTAGGGGGGTCAAGTCAGGGCTGTTATAATCATCAATGGGGGTGGGAACGGTTACAATGTAGACATTACAAGCTGCAATATCCTGCAATATTGACGTATAACTTAAGCCCGTTGCCTGAGCAAGTTCTTTTGCCTCGACTTCACGTGTACTATCAGTACCTGCTTGGAGTTCACTAACTCGTGAGGTATTGAGATCATATCCAACGGTTGGGTATTTTTTACCAAATTCAACTGCCAATGGAAGGCCAACATAGCCTAGTCCTACGATTGCGAGTCGCGTGTTTTCAAGATTAGCCATAGGGGTTTTGTTTTATTCCTGCATTTTAACGAAATAACCTTTATTATTATAAAGGTTAATATGGGTACAAATTAAGTTTAAACTGGACAACTTCTGAAGATTATAGATTAAACACTATACTAAATAAACTACATAATGATGGGGATTGTGGTTCTATTTGAGTTTGCGTGTGTTTGAGGTAATTAATAAAAAACCGACTTTTCAGCAGAAGCCTTGGCTGGAATTATTGATGAAAAATCAACTTAGGTCTGAGTACAATAACATATGCCTGATATAGCAACGTTTGCTTACCTTGCTTGTACCATGTTGTATGTTTTTCTGGTATCGCTATTGGCGGTGAGCTGGCGGGGGCGTTTGCAAGGTGCTCTGTTGATAAGTGCGGCATTGTTTAGTGTTGCCTGGAGCGCTGTTCACGCATACCAGCACTGGATATCTATTCTCCCTGCCTGGTTAATATTTATGGTAGAGATCTTTCGTGATATTGCCTGGATACTTTTTATGTTGGGCTTGTTAAATTATGGTCGATATAAAATATTACCAAAATTGGTTGAGTACACAATATATTTTTTATGTATTCTGGTTGCTATAACGGGATTGGGGGTAGAGTTTTATTTTGAGTCATATACTCTATATTCTCCATCTAATCAGGTTTCGATCATTGGTATTTTGCTATTGGCCTTAAGTGGTCTGATCTTGGTCGAGCAGTTGTATAGAAATAACAGAGGTTCGGCTACAAATTCAACAAAATACTTGGCAATAAGTCTGGGGACTATTTTTGCCTATGACATATACACTTATTCCACTCTATATATACTGAAAGAAGTTGATTCTCACGTATGGATTATACGCGGTGGGATAAATGCGCTTATTGTGCCCATTTTGGTCATCTTTGCACGCAGGAACCCCGAGTTATCCCTGGAAATATTTGTATCACGTCATATTGTATTTTATACAACCAGCCTGATTGGAGCAGGCTTGTATCTTCTTACAGTCGCCGTCGGTGGATATTATATCCAACGTCATGGAGGTGAATGGAGTGCTGTTTTCCAGGCCGTATTTTTTGTTATTGCGGCCATTATGTTGATTTATATACTTACTTCCAGTGCAAATAGGGCCACACTTAAAATATTTTTAAGTAAACATTTTTATGAGAATAAATATGATTATGGTGAAGAATGGATGCGATTGAATAGCATTTTGTCTGAACAAAAAGATGTTGAAGAAGTCAGGAAGCAGGTTATCGTCGCATTAACTGATATTCTGGATAGTTCAGGTGCTCAATTATGGATTAAACAGGAGTCGGGAGGTTATGCTTGCATTGATTCATTATCGATACCAGTTTCAAATAATATCGTTGAAGAAGATGACAAACTGGTTATGTTTTTAAATCGACGTAATTGGATTGTCGATATTGATGAGTATATGCGAACACCTGATCTTTATGCAGAGCTTGTTTTACCGTCCTGGTTGTCCGATATAAAGGCAGTGTGGCTGATCATTCCTCTTCAGCATAGGAATAATTTATTGGGTTTTGTGGTTATGGCTCACCCTAATATTTCACGTAAAATTAACTGGGAAGACCGTGATTTGCTCAAGGTTGTGACTGATCAGGTCGCGAGCTATCTAGCGGTGGTTACTATGACTGAAGAGCTTGATCGCGCCTATCAATTTGATGCATTCAATCGGCTTTCTGCCTATGTTGTCCATGACTTGAAAAATCTGGTGGCGCAACTTGGTCTGGTCGTGGCTAACGCTGAGAAACACAGGCATAATCCGGCGTTTCTAGATGATGTTGTTACTACAGTCGAGAATGCCGTAGCTAAAATGGACCGTTTATTGGCCCAGTTGCGAAAAGACAGATTTCAAAAACCGGTTAAAATAAACAGCACAATAAATAGTGAAATAAAAAAGGCCGTTGAAAACATGTCAAATACGGCCCCGATACCTGTTTTTCATGATTATCATGAACCGATCATTATGGACATCGACACTGACCGGCTCACAGCTATTGTGGAGCATTTAATCAGAAATGCTCAGGAGGCAACAGAGGACGATGGTCAAATTGATGTGTCATTAATAAAAAGTGATAATAATGCAATAATAGAAATATCTGATACGGGTCATGGCATGGACAAATTATTTATGCAGAATAGATTATTCAAGCCTTTTGATACTACCAAAGGCAATGCTGGGATGGGAATTGGCGTCTATGAGGCCAGGCAGTTTGTGCAGCAGTTCGGTGGGAAAATTAAAGTTAATAGTCAACTTGGGGAAGGGACTCAATTTGTATTGAAATTACCTATTAAAAGCAGGTTAAACAGTTAACAGCCTTATGCCAAATAAAATACAAAATACATTATTGATTGTCGAAGATGATGTGGGTTTGCAAAGCCAGCTCCGATGGGCATTCAGCGATTATGATACTCAGATTGTAGGTGATCGTGAGGCTGCCATCGCGGCGGTTCGGCGTTACAACCCTGCGGTTGTTACCCTTGATTTGGGTTTGCCTCCTGATCCGGCAAATGTAAGTGAGGGTTTTGCGACACTTGAAGAGATCCTTTCCCTGAATTCTGAGGCAAAGGTGATTGTTGTAACCGGCAATGATGACCATGCAAATGCAATTAAAGCTATTGCTATGGGGGCATATGATTTTTATCAAAAACCAATTGATGCTGAGGTGCTAAAAATTATTATTGACAGAGCACAGCATGTTTATCAACTAGAGCAAGAAAACAGAATCTTGCAACAATCACAATTAACTTCTCCATTTGAAGGTTTAATAACATCCAGCCCAGAAATGTTAAAGGTCTGCCGAACCGTTGAAAAGACTGCAACGACAGATGCAACTGCTTTATTATTAGGTGAAAGTGGTACAGGCAAAGAGGTGCTGGCTCGTGCTTTACACACTCTGAGTTTACGAAAAGATAAACGTTTTATTGCTATTAATTGTGCAGCCATTCCAGAAAATTTACTTGAAAGTGAACTGTTTGGTTATGAGAAAGGTGCGTTTACCGGCGCAACAAAACGAACTATTGGCAAAATTGAGTATGCTAATCAAGGTACGCTTTTTTTAGATGAAATAGGTGATTTGCCCCTTTCTTTACAAGCCAAGTTGTTACGTTTTTTGCAGGAAAGAATTGTGGAACGCCTGGGCGGGCGAGAGGAGATCCCGGTCGATGTACGGATTGTGTGTGCTACGCATCAGGATTTGGGCGAAATGATTAAATCGGGTAATTTTAGAGAAGATTTATACTATCGCTTGAGTGAAATCATCATCAAGTTGCCTGCTTTGCGTGAAAGGACAGGTGATGCCGCATTATTGGCAAAGATATTTTTGACCAAATACATACAGCAGCATTCCAGTAAAGTTAAGGGGTTTACCAAAGAGGCCATGATTGCGATTGAAAACTATGAATGGCCCGGTAACGTTCGTGAGTTGGATAATAAGGTTAAGCGGGCTGTTATTATGGCAGAAAGTTCGTATGTTGATACGGAAGATCTGGATCTGGATGTGAGTAACAACATTATAATGCCCTTGAATTTGAAAGAGGCACGGGAAGTGACAGAAAGAAGTACTATACAACGGGCACTGAGCCATACAGGCAATAATATCTCCAAAGCGGCTGAGTTACTGGGCGTGAGTCGGCCGACATTGTATGATTTAATAACAAAACATAAATTTAAGACCTGATATGTTTGTAGAAATTCGTAAAAAAATCCAGAACCCATCTATTTTGTTTCTATCGTCAATTTTTCTGTTATTAGCGATCTATCAAAGCACGATACTGAAACTTGTAAAGTTCTGGTTGAGTAATGAGAACTCACATAGTTTTTTATTGGTCATCGTGTGTATCTATCTTTTCCACAAAATATGGAAAAATCAAAAAAAACATCTTGTCATTACAGTTAATGTCTCTGCTTATGTCGTTCTGTTTCTTTTATCACTTATATGGTTGTTTGCAAATTTAACATTCGTTAAGTATGTCGAGTTAGTCAGTTTGCCCATTATATTGACGGTCTTATTGGCAGGCTTGTTAGGTTGGAATGCAAGTAGAGTATATTGGTTTCCATTTCTGTTAATGCTATTGGGGGGGCCTTTGCTTAGTTTATTTATTCCCTTGCTACAGGATGTAACCGCTAGTATGACAGGATTATTGCTTGACATTAGCGGCGTAACCTCCATGGTGGATGGTGTGCTGATACTTGTACCAGCAGGCACATTTGAGGTGGATGCGGGATGTAGTGGTTTGAATGTACTGACAGTTGGAGTGATTTTGTCACTTCTGTATGCTTATATAAATCGATTTAATTTAAAGGGAAGCCTACTTCTTTTGGTTGCGGGTACCCTCGTTTCTATTTTGTCTAATATTATTCGTGTGTACATTATTGTGGTAGTGGGAAATGCAACTAAAATGCAACATTCTTTGGTTGAAGAGCATGGCAATCTTGGCTGGGCTGTATTTTTACTTGTAATGGGCATGTTTTTATATTTAGTGCATCGTTATTGGCATGTGAGTGCGTTGTTGACCAATAATGAGGAACATCTGTCGACAAAAAACACTGTCGGTGAAACTCAAAAAAAGCCTGTTAAGAATTATCTGTATGGCCCATTATGGGTGTTATTGTTTGCTGGTATTGGCCCGTTATTATTTTTTTATTCGCATATTCAAGAAAATAAAGAATATATGAATAAAACATATACATACAAAATACAACAACAGTGGCAAATAATTGAGAATGCTACGCCAGCATGGGAGCCAGTTTATAAGGCAGGTAAGGGTGATTATTTATTTTCTCAAACTTTCATGAATCATGAACATTATATGGTCTATCTTGATATACGGTATTTTTTGCAGCAAACGGACGGCAATGAGGCTATTAATATTACAAATAGTGTTTATGATCGCAGCCGTTGGACTCGAGTCTGGATAAAATTACACTCAATCAAAAATATTGCTGGTCTTGATGAAGTTGAGGAAACACTCATACGAGGCAAAAACAATCAAGAGATATTGGTTTGGCGGTGGTACATTACAAATGGGCGGAAGACGGGTAATCCATATAAGGCGAAATTATATAATTTGCTTGGTGTTTTAACAGGTAAGCCAGAGATTGCAACTTATATCATTGCTGCTGATGTAAAAGATACTTATGGTAATAGTAGGGGCAGCTTAAATAATTTTATCAATGTAACAAATAATGTTTACCTTCAGTGATTTAAATCAGGAGTGATGGTAGTGCAAATTATAAGACGTAAAAAAAATACTCATATTTTAGTGCTTTTTTTGTTGGTCGTGTTGATTGGTTCCAGTTGTGGATGGATTTTTGACGAACAAAAAACAATGCATGATGCTTTGTCACATCAGGACAGTAGTGAGCATAATGCCGCTATTATTGAGCTTAAAAAGGTACTTAAACATAATGCGTCTAATAAGCAGGCTAGGCTAATGCTTGCTAAATCCTATCTTGATACTGGGCAGGGAGCTTCAGCAGAAAAAGAATTAAATTATGCAAAGAAACTTGGCGTCACTATAACTGATATGGCAGATTTATGGGCCCAATCACTGTTGATGCAAAAAAAATATAAAAAAATTTTTCAAGATGTTCCATTGGCGCTAGTAAGTTTGCCGGAGAAAAAAGCTAAGTTAATGTTGATGCATGGTTATGCACACGCCGCACTTGACGACAAATTAACTGCGCATAAGCTATTTCAAAATGTAAAAAATGGTGATTATTTACATGCGGATGCAAATATGGCGTTATCACGCCTTGCTATGAGCAAAAAAAATACTGAAAAGGCGCTTAAGTTAATAAATGAGGTGATTGCTTCTGAAAGTAATAATATTTCTGCCTGGTTACAAAAAGGACAGATATTGCTAGCAAAACAGGATTTAGATAATGCTAGCAAAGCATTTAAAAAAGTTTTAGAGCATTCAAATAAATCCGGCGTTATTATGGCTGAGTTTCAGGCGCGGGTACATTTAACGCAAATTACATTGACTCAAAAAAAACTTGGTTTAGCAAGAATAAATGCAGAAAAATTGATTAAGGTTGCCCCAAACAATCCACTTTCAATGTATTTTTTGGCTCTTGTTGATTATCAGGAGAAGAAGTATGACCAAGCAATGGTTTTGCTCGGAAAAGTTGTTGCGAAGGTGCCAAATGATCTGCAAAGTAGGTTTTTGCTAGGCGCGATACATTATGCCAAAGGTAGCTATGAGCAGGCCAATAAGCATTTAAGTTATTTTGTTGAAAATGTTCCCACACATCTTCATGCTCGTAAACTACTTGGGGCTGTTCGTATTAAGTTGGGGCAACATCAGGATGCTTTGGATGCCTTGATGCCAATAGGCGAAACATCCAGTGATTCAGAATTATTGTCTATGATAGGCCGTGCTGCAATACTGAATAATGACCCAAAACAGGCTGAAAAATTTTATAAACGTGCAAGAGTATCAAACCCAACAAGCCAGTTACTTAAGAGGGAATTGGCCAATCTTTATCTGACTCGCGGCTCTATTGCAGAGGCTATTAACGAACTTGAGAGTGCTTCGGGTAAAGATTCTCAGCAAACAAAACAAATGCTGGTGTATGCATATCTACGTAAAAATAATTTAACTAGTGCACGAAGGCTAGCGACTGAAATGTTAACGGGTGAGGAGGTTAAACCAAAGAACTATTCTCTTGTGGGTATTGTTGAGCTAGCCTCTGGCGAGCGTATGAAGGCAAAAGACTATTTTGAAAAATCTCTAAAACTTGATTCAAATTACATGCCGGGTATGTTGTCTCTTGCCCGTATGGAATTTGAAGATGGTAATTTGGCTTCAGCAAAAAAAATGTTTACTGAAGCATTAAGCGTTGATGATAAAAATATAAATGCAATGATGGGTTTGTCTGCCCTAGCTAGTCGAGAGAATGATTCTGATGATGCACTGAAATGGTTGTTGCAGGCAAAGGAAAAAAATCCACATGCATTGGCGCCGCGTATGGTGCTGAGTCAGTTTTATCTAAAATCTGGTCAACCCGCCCGTGTTATTGAACTGTTAAGTGAGTTTGTCAGCTCAGGTAAAGATAATATGACGGTTATGCCGTTACTTATATCTGCCCAGTTGAATTCCGGGCAAAAGAATGAATCGTTGATGTCTGCAAGAGCGTTTTTGAAAACTAACTCAAAGGCAGCCATAGCGTATTTTCATCTGGCTCGAGTACAAAATGCCTTGGGGAATATTCATGAGATTGAAAGTGCACTTGATACGGCCTTGCGAATTAAGCCAGATTTTTTACAGGCCAATATTGCAATGGCCACATTGAAAGCTAAACAGGGTAATTATGATTCAGCCTTGGAGATTGCAAAACAACTAAAAAATAAATATCCCAAACAAGCTGTGGGGTTGATGCTTGAAGGTGAAATTTATCTGCAACAAAAACAGTTTAATAAAGCAATAAAAGCGTTTTCAGTTGCGTATAAAGGGCATCAAAATTCCGGGATTGTGCGGAAGTTATTTTTGGCATATAGTCGTGCGGGTAAAAACGGTGATGCGACACGTGTTCTTGAGCAGTGGTTGGTGGCCCATCCGAAAGACATCCCGGCTCGATTTGATTTGGCACTACATTATGAAAGGACGAAACAAAAAAATAATGCCCAACAACAATATCATGCTGTTTTGGAGCTATCACCAAATCATATTGCCGCATTAAACAATATCTCTTTGTCCTACATCGACATCGATATCTCAAAAGCACTTCAATTCGCGGAAAGGGCATATAAATTAAAACCAGATATAGTCTATATTGCTGATACCTTGGCTTGGGTTCTTCTGACTAAAGGTGATATTCAGCGATCTGTCCCAATCTTGGAAAGTGCAGTAAAGAAAAGTAAAAACCCATCTATCCACTATCATTATGCTGTGGGCTTAAACAAATCAGGCTCGAAGGAGCAAGCGATTCTTGTATTAGAGCAAATACTTGCCGCAACGGTCGATTTTCCAGAAAAAACTCAGGCTAAACAATTACTTAAGAGTCTTTATCATTAAGGTTTAATTTTTGCATTACTTATGGTGGGTTCTCTTAAATCCGGTAAGGTATGTCGAAAAAACTGACATATCTGGTAATGTTTGTTAACTGCATGGAAAATTTTTATGCTATTGATATATATAAAAATAAAAATTGCTTATACCGTGGTTCTTCCTGCTTGGTGTTACGTTACGTTGCTATCACCCTTGAGATGATAGTGAACATCTGTCGAATTATTTGACAATTTGCGAACTAGTTCACATTTTTACATCCTTAACTCTATGTTTTGTATGGTTATTATGTTATGGCGTGCTAATTGCACTCACATATAGTAACGAAATGTTATTAACAAAAATTAAGGATTAAAGACCGATGAAAATTTTAACCAAATTAAGCGCGATAATAGGAGTTACCTTGTTGGTGCTGGTTAACCCATTGCATGCAGTCCCTATTGATGGGTCAATATCGATTTCAGGTGGCTTTGTCCCTATGGGCGGCACTGGTTTAGCCGATACGACAGGCATTGATTTTCTGGAGTGGTCGGATTTGGAACAGGAGAGTATAAGTGGAACCTCAGGCGGCACTTTCCATGCTGATAGTGTATCTGGAGACTTTGCAGCTTATGTGTCCACAGGCCCGGCTGGTTGGGGAAATATCAATGATTTCTCCTTTGTGTCACCATTTACCCCTGTAACACCGCTTTGGGAAATTGGTGGGTTTTTCTTTGATTTAACCACGGTTGTGGTAGTTGAGCAGACAGACATATCTCTGATACTCCGGGGAGTCGGTGACGTATATGGCAATAACTTTGATAAAACAGAAGGTTCATGGTCGCTCTATGCTAATACACTATTTGGTGAAACCTTTGGCTGGACAGCACACACAGCGGTGCCTGAACCGATGACCCTGACATTATTCGGTCTGGGCTTGCTTGGCTTGGGTAGGATGGTGCACAGTAGAAGGTTACCTCTCTATTGAATAGTAGGTATAGAAAGTGAAATAAGCCCTGCATTTATGCAGGGTTTTTTTTCGCTTCAAATAGATATGTTTTTGAATCTTTGAGAGTCAAATCAGACAAGGTTAATTGAATTGTATCAATGATAATTCAATACTGTGCTGGGGTGACTAATAATAGCAATCTTGGGTGGTGGCTTAAGTTAGTTGTGGTAGACTATGTGCCAGTAAAAAATAGGGATATTGAACTGCCTAGAATATACTAAAATAAATGGCAGATGGGCCAGGGCCTATGCCTTGTTTATTCAAATTTTTTTGTGTTGGAGGAGTTAGAATGCAGAGGAACATCTGTCAGTTGCAGGTGCAATTTAAAGTGTTAATGCTGATAACCAGTGTTTTTCTTATGGGATGTGCTGGTAATGAATTAGGCACACTCAATTCCTCTAAGATGCAGGTGCCTCAATATACCATTGGGCCTGGGGATGCTCTTTCAGTATTCATATGGGGTAATAAAGATTTATCAACTAATGTAACGGTGGGGCCTGATGGTTATGTCACGACCCCTTTAGTAGAGGATTTAAAAGCAAGTGGAAAAACATCGTCTGCATTGGCCAGGGAGATGGAGAAAGTACTCAAGCGATATATAAAGAACCCTAAAGTTACGATTACCATAACAGGGTTTGTTGGTCGTTTTATGGAACAAATTCGTGTAATAGGTGAGGCTGCAGCACCCAAGGCGTTGGCTTATCGGGAAAATATGACATTATTGGATGTCTTGATTGCTGTTGGTGGTTTGACCGAGTTTGCCGCAGGTAATAGTACAACTTTAATCAGGACTAATAAGGGTGCTGAAAAGGTGCAGTATACCGTTCGGTTGGATGATTTGGTTAAGGATGGTGATATGACCGCAAATGTGAAAATGATGCCCGGTGATGTATTGGTTATTCCTGAGGCATGGTTCTAAATGAGTACTGTGATGAGAGCACCATCAAGTGAGCCCTCAGCAATTCGACAATTGACTCTCCAGATTGAAATTTTTTTACGTGATGTTTGGCGTTATCGGTGGGCCAGCATCGTTACTGCCTGGGTGATCGCAATAATTGGCTGGACGTATGTTTTTACCATACCCGATAAATATGAGGCCAGCACCAAAATTTTGGTTGATACTGATTCTATATTACGCCCTTTACTTAAAGGTTTGGCAGTTGAAACTGATATTCAGTCGAGGTTGGGTATGATGACAAGGACGCTGTTAAGTCGTCCCAACCTTGAAAAATTGGCACGTGCGACAGATATGGATATTAATGTCAGTTCTCCTGAGGAGAAAGAAAGACTGTTTGCGAGTCTTGTAAGTCAAATAAATATAAAAATGTTGAGTGGGGGCAAAAAGGGTTCCAGTGGTGAACCCCTTTACGCTATTACTTATCTACATAGGCAACCTGAAAAAGCAAAAGCGGTTGTTCAAGCACTATTAACCATATTTGTTGAAACAACACTTGGTGGTTCACGACAGGATTCTGATGTCGCTCAGAAGTTTATTGGCAAGCAATTACAAGAGTATGAAATCAAACTTATTGATGCTGAGCGTCGATTAATGGAGTTTAAACGAAAAAACGTTGGTATGATTCCAGGGCAAGGTAAGGATTATTTCGGTTTGTTGCAGCAAACTCAGGATGAGTATGAGCAGGCGCAATTTGAGTTAAGTCAAGCCCAGGATAAACATAATGAATTAAAGCGCCAATTAGATGAGATGGTAATAGCTGCGTCGAAGCCCGGTTCAACATCTATACCTACGGCGACTGATAACCGGATTGAATCACTCAAAAAGAAGTTAGATAACTTGTTGTTAACATATACCGAAGAACATCCGGATGTTAAAGAGATTAAACAGGCTATCGTTATATTGGAAGAACAAAAAAAGGTAGAGTTGGAATCGATTGTGACAGGAAGTACATCAAATGCTGTGTTGGACTCGAATCCCGTTTACCAGGGATTGCGTGTGGCCTTAGGTCAGGCATTAACAGAAGAGGCGACAGCGAAGGTTCGAGTGAAAGAATATGCCAAGCGTATTCAAAATCTTAAGGTACGTGCTGAGAGATTACCAAAAATCGAAGCAGAGTTATCAAGCATCAATCGTGATTACACTATCAATAAGGTTCAATATGATACTTTGTTGAAAAGACGTGAGTCAGCAAAAATTTCACAGGAAGCAGAAAACGCGGGGGATCAGGTTAAATTCAAGATTGTCGAACCGCCTCATGTATCGTTTACGCCTACTTCACCTAACAGGCCTATTTTTAATGCGGCAGTGCTCATTGTCGCTCTGGGAGGGGGCTTAGGTCTAGTTTTTCTATTTGGCCAGTTTTCCCCGGTTGTACATGACCAAAAGACATTACGAGAGTTAACAGGCTATCCAGTATTTGGGAGTATTACCCTTGTTAGAAGCCCCGAAATGATAAATAAACGGAAAATGGATATAACAATCTATGCAGCAAGCATAGCCTTACTTTCAATGATTTTTATTGTTATTGTCATTGTTCAATCTTTTATCTAATTATTATTTTTTTATGGCTTATATGAGATTGATTTAATATTATGAGTGTTATTGAAAAGGCAGTTGCCATACTTCGTAAAGAAAACCCTGATGCTCACCAGATAGAACGGGACGAGACTCTCGGTGCCAATAAAAAACCAGGATCTTTTCAATCAAGTTCTAACAATCTGGTTTGTCAGTTAGATTTCAATGCCTTGAGAGAATCAGGCTATATTACTTCTGGAAATGATAATACGCAGTTTGCAGAGGAATATCGGTTAATAAAACGTCCATTGCTGGCTAATGCCTTCGGTAAAGGTGCGGCACCTGTTGATATGGGGAATCTAATTATGATCACCAGTTCAATCCCCGGTGAAGGCAAGACATTCACGTCTATCAATCTGGCTTTGAGCATTGCATTAGAACGTGATACAACGGTATTACTTGTGGATGCAGATGTGATCAGTCCAAAACTTTCAAGATTGTTTAGTCTGGATAAACAATCTGGCCTGATTGATGTGATTGATGATGCTTCAAAAAGTTTATCGGACGTTATAATTAATACAGATAATCCAAAACTACGAATTATTCCGGCAGGGCAACCACATGAACAATCTACAGAATTACTTGCAAGTGACCGGATGCGTCAACTATGTGAGGAATTAGCATACCGCTACCCTGACCGAATAATTATTTTTGATTCACCCCCTTTTTTGAATACGACGCAGGCAAAGGTGCTGACACGGTTTATGGGGCAGATTATGGTTGTGGTTGAAGCTGGAGGAACACATAAATCAGCGATTACAGAAATGACGGAGCAACTTGATAATGATAAGGTTGTCGGAATGATTCTTAATAAATGTAAAATATCCAAAAAAGGCATTTATGGGGGCTATTACGGGTCTTATGGGGAATAGGTTTGACCTGCTGTTAACATCGAATCATAGATCATTGATATCATCATTAATTTTGGTACCTTTTGTTATATCTTTTTGTTTGGTTCATGACACATTTGCTGCCGAGTGGACACTTGTTCCGTTAGTGGCTGTTTTAGAAACGTATGATGACAACATACGTTTGGCGGGTGATGGTCAGGAGGAGGAAGATTACATTACACAAATTAACCCTGGTTTTTCTCTGGTTGGTAAAGGTCGTTATTCAGAACTAATGCTTGATTATACGATGCAAAATATTTTTTATAAAAATAATGACAAATATGACGATGCGTATCATAATTTGAGGGCATTAAATAGTACCGAAGTGTATAGAAATCATTTGTATTTTGATGCCTCAGTTAATTACAGTCAGAGAACGATAAACCTTCAACAAACTTCCAGTACCGATAATTTAGCGATCACTGATAACAGAACCGATGTTGTTTTTTATACAGCAAAACCATATTTTATTTATAATTTCGGTCAGTCAACAAAATTATTGCTAGAGCACAGCTATGCCAAAATAGATAGCAAACAGGATGGGTTATCTAATACTGATAATACGACTAATGCCAGTTACATTGAGTTTAAAAGTGGGCCAACTTTTAAACAATTGAGTTGGCAGCTATCCTATCAACAACAGATCGTGGAATATGATGCCAGATCAGATGTCAAATCATCAAATAGTAAAGCTTTATTCAATTATTTATTTAGTCAGAAAGTCTATTTTGTTGGAATGGCGGGTTATGAAGAATACGATTATGTTGCTCAACCAGGACAGAGTGATTCAGAGGGCTCTTATTGGGAGGCTGATTTAGGTTGGATACCCAGTCATAGAACGCGATTAGAAATCGGGTATGGCAAACATTATTTCGGAGATACTAAACGGCTTCAGTTTGAGCATCAATCTAAACGAGCAAACTGGTCGATTGGATATTCTGAAGAAGTTAATGCAACCAGTAGATCTGAAGCTCAGTTAGATGATGAGAAAATAAATCAAGCTATAACGTATGTTAGTGTTGCTGTTGTTTCGTTGAATAAAACATTGTCAACTAAGATAGTGAAATCAACGGCAAAAAGTGAGTTCACACTAAATGCCTCAGATAGTCGCAGAATATATCTGGAAAGACCAGGCGAAGAGCGTAATACAAATGTAGTGATTGGCTGGAAATGGTTTGTTGCAAGCCGTACATCTGTTACATTTCGTGAAAATTTCACAGAAAAAAAATTCTCTACCTCTAATCAAGAGACAAAAACCAGAGCGCATCAGATGAATATTGATTACAATATCAGTGCTAGTACATCGGCATATTTTTCTTATAGCAATACTTCACAGAAGTCAGATAGTGAAGGGGTTCTTTATCGCAGAAATAGTTATATGTTTGGCGTAACAGCCAAATTTTGATGCTCTTTTCATAATAAACTAAAGCTAAGCTTATGAGGGTATAAGCTCATGATATGTATCGATTTAAGGGTTATTAAAAATTTCTGTCATATGGGTGTACTAATGCTGAATTCATATGCAATAGAATACACTAGTGCCGAATAGTAGCTTACTTGATTGTTACATGTAATGTCTTTGTTTTTGATTTATGTAAGAGTGTTTACTGTATATACACTCGAATATGACTGTATTTTTTTAATATTTTGAGGTAGACCTTTGACATCGGTTCGATTATTCAAGCACTATGTGCGTATACCCTTTATTATACTTGGGTTGCTGGAAGCCATGATTTGTATTGCATCTATTTATGCTGCAGTAGAAATTCGACATAATTTTGGACAGTTTTATTCTGATCCTGAATCCAGAGATTTGTTGCTAATTAAAGCTGTTTTGTTTGCAGTCGTGCTGGTTACTTTTATGGCTGCAATGGGCTTGTATCAAGCGCAAATGCGGGAAGGTCTGATTGGCTACCTGTTAAGATTGGTTGCTAGTTTTTTATTATCTTTGGTTGGGCTATCGCTAATTTTTTATGTATTTCCTGAGATGTTTATGGGGCGAGGGATATTAATTGTAGCGTTTATAATTTCTTTTCTGGGTATGAGTTTGTTGAGGAAATCGACAATAGCTATTGATCCGGAAATATTCAAAAGAAGGATAGTCGTACTTGGGACAGGAGAAAAAGCCAATACTATAACGCAATTACGCAGAAAGGCTGACCAAGTGGGGTTTAATATACTTGGTTTTTTACACGTAACAGGTGGAACTGATGTTGTTGACCCCAAAAAAATCATAAATATAAATAGCACATTACATGACTTTGCAGCAGAACATGATATTGATGAGATTGTGTTGGCGGTAGATGATAGACGAAAAGGTTTCCCCATGCATGAATTACTCGATTGCAAGATGCGTGGCTTTGATATTGTGGATGTGCAGAGCTTTTTTGAGCGCGAAACAGGAAAAATTCGAGTTGATTTGCTACATCCAAGCTGGTTGGTCTTTTCTGATGGTTTTCGTCAAAGTGCAATTAGAGATTATACCAAGCGGGGGTTTGATATTTCAGCAAGCCTGCTTCTTTTACTTGTAACTTGGCCCTTTATATTATTAACATCAATCGCAATTATGCTGGAGAGTGGATTTAGTGCGCCAATACTTTTTCGACAGGTACGGGTGGGAGAGGGAGGTAAACCCTTTCAGGTGTTAAAATTCAGAAGTATGTGCGTTGATGCTGAAAAAAATGGGCGCGCTGTCTGGGCAACTAAAAATGACAGCCGGGTAACAAATGTTGGCGCTTTTATTAGAAAAGTTCGGATTGATGAATTACCGCAAATTTTCAATGTTCTGCGTGGAGACATGAGCTTTGTCGGTCCTCGACCAGAAAGACCCGAGTTTGTTGTCGACCTTAGTGATAGAATTCCATATTATGAAGAGCGCCATCATATGAAACCAGGTATTACTGGTTGGGCACAACTATGTTATCCCTATGGCTCATCAGAACGTGATGCACTAGAAAAATTGCAATATGATCTCTATTATGTGAAAAACTATAGTTTGTTTCTCGACTTTCTTATTCTTTTGCGCACAGCTGAAGTTGTTTTGTTTGGGAAGGGTGCTAGATAAAAGAGCTGTGTATTAGGGATAGAATGAGTAGTTAGTTATTCTTGAGAAAATTCTATTTTTGACAAAGCAAGTAATCAAATTAAGATGGTTCATATCAGACTCTACCACTGAATATGGTGGTGTAAAATGGATTTTGAAATTGGACAGCTACGTATAGATTTTAATTGGTGTGATGAAAATAAAAAATGCATTAACAATAGATGTTGAAGATTATTTCCATGTTGCAGCACTTTCAAAAAGCATCTCTGTAGATGATTGGAGTTCTATCGCCTGTAGGGTAGAGAAAAATACCAGGGTTTTACTGGATTTGTTTGATCGCCAATCTAGCAAGGCAACTTTTTTTGTGTTGGGTTGGGTTGCCGAAAGATACCCGGGCATTATCAAGGAAATTCATCAAAGGGGGCATGAAGTTGCCAGCCATGGTTATAGCCATCAATTAATTTACAAACAATCACAAAGAGTCTTCAGGGAAGAAACAATAAAATCTAAACAAATTCTGGAAGATATTACGGGTCAAGCAATTAATGGGTATCGCGCAGCGAGTTACTCGATAACTAGAAAGTCACTCTGGGCACTGGATATTTTGCTAGAAGCTGGCTTTACATACGATTCTAGTATTTTTCCGGTTTATCATGATAATTATGGTATACACGGCTTTCCAACAGAACCCCATGTTATGGACACTCTGCAAGGGAATCGTCTTGTAGAATACCCGTTGTCTACATACCAAATGTTTGGCCAAACAATCCCTGTTGCAGGGGGAGGTTACTTTCGGCTCTATCCCTACTGGTTATCAAATTATTTTTACAAAAATATAAACAAAAAAGGTAAGCCTTTCGTATTTTATCTGCACCCATGGGAGGTTGATCCCGAACAACCGAGGATAAAGACCAGCACCTTATCGCGCTTTCGGCATTACAATAACCTTGATAAATGTGAACGTAGACTTGAAAGGTTGCTGACTAATTTTAAGTTTACGACGATGGAAAATGTTTTAACTGCTCAGGGTTTATTATAAGAACGGAATTTGTTTTTCATGTTTTCAATCCATGAACAATATTGAATAAAATCCTCATATTCTTTTGGGAAAGAAAAACGAGGTAAGTTATATTTATAATCGAGAGACGAATTTTCTTTTGTGACGTGGCTTGGTGTAGTTGAAACAGCGCCAATAAAGCCATTTTTTTTTAAAAAATCTATTTCGCGCACTCCATAATCACAGTCGCGGCCAGTGGGGTAACAGAAAATGGGTGAAGGAGATGATAATTCATCTTTTAATCTTTGCCATGACTCAGCTATTTCTTGTTCGGATGTTTTTTTATTCAGTTTGGATAGCATACGGTGTGATACGGTATGTGGGGCAATTTTTAAGCCATTTTGTTCCAGTTGTCTAGCTGTGTCCCAGGTCATGGGCTTGAAATGTTGGGGGGGCTTATCAGGAAGAACTGAACCAGTAGCACTGGCGAGCTGGTGTATTAATTTGTCTGTATCATTGGCATCTAGAGCTTTAATATGGTTATCAATAGTTTTTCTAGCAACATTTTTCTCTTCAGTCGTTGTTAATGGTAAGTTAAATGTTTTGTCACCTAGTGAAAGGTTTAAGGATTTTGTAGCTGAAGTATCTATTAAGTGAGTAACCTTTGCATCCCATGGCCATAAAATACCATCCAGCATTCCGGTTATAACAAACAGGGTGGCGGGGCAATTAAACTCATAAAAAATAGGGGCAGAAATTTCTGCCTGATCCCAATAACCATCATCTATTGTGAATGCAACACTCTTGGGTGGTAAAGATTTTTTGTCGTTTAATGCAACAATAATATCTTCCAGAGATACAAAGTTGTAATCATTTTCAACCAGATATTTCAGGCAGCGACGAAGATAGTCAGGGGAAGGTCCTGTGTAAGGATGTGTGCCCGTGTGCATTCGGTGTAGCATGAACACAGGTATATGATTATTGCCGAATAACATAGCCCCAAGCTTGGATGCCGGTCGGCTTGCTAGTATTGGAACAAGCATGTATTTCAATAGGTTTTTCATAATCTAATTAAATTTTAATTTTTTACAATGGATGCTGTCGGTATTTATGGAAGATTTTTAACAATCCTGGGCCCCAACCATTTGGTCAAAAAGACAGGCAGTCGTCGCCAGACATTGATCATCAGGGTATATTTTGGATTTGAAGGGTTCAGTGCAGGCATACCCGCATCATTCGCCAACCAATAATGCCAAAATAAGGGTTTAGGTTTTGCGCCCCATTGCTGCTTAAATCGGAATGTACCAGAGTTCTTGCTCGATCGACCAAAATCAAAATATTGATATTTTTGTTTTATGGCAAAGCGCAAGACCTCCCAATACATTAGCATATTCATACTGAGATGATTGACCTCGCGGAGACTTGAGGCCCAAGGTATTTCCAAGGTATTCCGGTGTCCAATCAAAAATGCGGCGGCCACTGCTCGCCCCTTTAATTGGATCAGTAGTATATGGGTTTTGTGTGGGAAAGCATTTAAAATGTTGATGAAAAAGGATTTGCTGTATACCGGGGTGCCCAGATCACGCATATTGCGTGCAAATACATTGTAGAAGTCGTCTAATAAATCATGATTGCCTAGGATAATATTTGGGCTTTCTCGTTGTGGTCGTTTGATCTGGGCGCGTAATTTGGGTGTAAAGCTTTGCCACAAATCTTCTTCATTCTTGGGTAAAGCCAGTAGCATGTTGACCTTATCTGTTCGGGCCGGTAAGCCTGGGCGTGGAATATCATCACGATACTCGATATGGCTGACGTCCAGTTGTTCTGCATAATTATTCGCAGCCGCCATCAGTTGTTGCTCTATCAGTGGGTGATCGGCGATGGCACCACCATGATTGAAATAGGGCATGGACACTTGAAAATCACCGAATAGGTGGCTTTTTAGGCGAATTAGGGGCAGTACGCCCACTATTTGGCCACCTGCATTACGGGCAAGAAAATAATACGCTTCATGACCAAAACTTGTTTGGATTAATTCTTTCCATTTGCTTTGATGATAAATTGATGTTGCAGGATTCTTATCGACGTAACTGTCCCATTCAAGCTGTTCAGTGCTCAATCGTGAAATATTGATATTATGGCTGTCCTCAATTGAACCAGAATAAATACGTTGCGTAGTTTCAGTTGATACTGGATGTTTATCACTTTCCTGACCTTGAGCTGGATCAAACACACTCAAAATTTGTTTTTCAACGCCTTTGATTTGTTCAATAAGCGTTTTTGCCTGAGCGCTAAATTGTTGCATCTGTTGTTTGAGGGGGGCAATTGAGTGGCCCTCTCGCTTTGCGGCACCAATTTGTCTTGATATCTGCTGTGTTTGTTGCTGTATTGCTTTGTGTTGCTGATTATTGGACTGGTATTGCTGGCATAGTTTCTTCAGTTGATCAATTTGTTGTTGATCGCCATCAGGAAATTCACGAGTAAAAGTGTCTATCGGGTCTTTGAGTCGCAGTTTGCGCTGGTTTAATTGTTCAGGTTTCATCGATATCATTTTTAAAGTTATCCGGTGACTAGAGCCAACCTGAAATTCGGGCGAGAAATGTGGTTTTATCAGAAGCAACATCTTCATGAATACCAATACGTTGCAGCAAATGGGTATCTGATGTACTGGAATTCCATCCCTTTTTCGTCGTAACGGCACCAGTATAATGTTTTCTAACAAGTTCTAACGCTTTGTCTGAGTAATCTCCATTTGGAAAGCAGAAGGTCTTCACTGGATGGCCGGTCTGCTGTTCGATCTGTGTCTTACTGTGGATGATCTCATTTTCCATTATATGCGGCGCTGTTTGGTCATTGAGTCGAATATGGTGACAAGTATGGCTACCGGCCTCAATAAAACCCGATGTCGTCATTTCAGACATTTGTTCCCAACTCAGGAGAGATGGGGTTTGATCTTGACTTTGTAAGCCGAGTTTAGCGGCAATATCATCCAAACGGGCATGGATTTCCTGATCAGAAAACTGTTTTGCGTGAGCCATAATTTGAGATAGTTCTTCCCGTGATGGGGGGGTATCTGAAAACAGGTAGTCTGTGGCGGCATTTTTTATCCAGTCAAGTTCTGGGTTTGCCCATTGTTGCGGTTGCTGTTGAGCAATGGCCGACATGATTTGAGCGAGTCTTTCAGGCCAGAACATGGCTGTGCTGCCTGTCATGTCTGAAACGAGAAATATGGTGGCCGGTATCCCCATGTCACGCAGCACAGGGAAGGCAAACTCGTAATTATCTGCCCAGCCATCATCAAAGGTGATGGCACAGGCTCGGGCTGGTATAGGCAGGCCCTTGCGCCTGCGGTCAAGCCATTCGGAGAGTTTCACAAATTCAAAATATTGTGAAGTTATTTCAAGGTTCATTTTGAATGTTTCCGGCGTGACGATCATGCCAGGTTCTTCCAGGCTTGTGCGTTGATCATTTCCGGGTAATACACGGTGGTACATGAGCACCAGTAACTGTGGGTGACTCGAGGAGCGGGCATGTGGTCCAAGCCTCGCTGCTAGCATTTGTATACTGCGTTTGATGAGGCGTTTAACCGAATTATTTATAACCATATTTTTATTATTTGAGTATCACTGGTTGTGTGCTGAGCTTTGGTAGATAATACCTCATTTAGTGATTCAATTTTAGAAAATTTACTAACAAATATGAGACTGCCTTTTGTGAAAACTATTCTCCATATCATCGACACCACCGGCCCTGGTGGTGCAGAAACAGTCTTTATTGACTTGGCTACATGTTTGCCGAAAGACAGGTTCCGTTCTCTGGTGCTGATCCGGGGCAAGGGCTGGGTCTATGAAGAGCTTTGTCGACGTGGGGTCGAACCGATCCTGCACGATGCCAAGGGTTCTTTTAATTGGCGTTATCTGCTCAAACTTCGGTATTTAATCAAGCAAGAAAAAGTCGATCTGATCCAGTCTCATCTGCTGGGCTCTAATGTGTACGCCTCATTAGCCAGTTTGTTGACCCGCGTACCGGTCATTGCAACATTCCATGGGGGTGTGGATATTGGGGAGAAAGAGCGCTTTAAAGGGCTTAAATTTGGTGCAATTAACCTTGGCTCGAAACGGATTGTGGCTGTATCTGAAAGCTTGCGCCTTGATATCATCCATCGGACATCTGTCAGAGCGAGTAAAACTGACGTCATTTATAATGGTATTGTTACGGCTGAATTTCAGCGCCCACATGAGAATACTCTACGTCAGCGTTTTGGCTGGACGGATAATAAAATAATTGTGGGTAGCCTGGGCAATATTCGTTCAGCCAAGGGATATGACATCTTGTTACAGGCAGCGGCACGCCTGAAGGATAAAGCTGCTCCATTTCGATTTGTGATTGCTGGACAGGGCAAACATGGTCTGTATGATAATTTGCTTAAGTTACGAAAAGACCTTGGGCTTGAAGATGTCGTCCACTTCCTGGGTTTTAATGATGATCCTGCTGGTTTCCTCGCAAACTTGGATGTGTTTTTATTATCTTCAATCTCAGAAGGTTTTTCTATCGCCACTATTCAAGCCATGGCCAGTAAGTTACCCGTTGTGGTGACACGAAGCGGGGGACCTGAGGAGATCGTGACCCATGGCGAAAACGGTTGGTTGGTGAAAACAGGTAGCCCAGAAGCTATTGTTGATGCTTTGATAATACTGGCAAGTGAGTCAGACCTGCTGGATCGTATGGCCGAGCAGGGGAAAAAGCACGCACAAAACACATTTGACATAAACAATATGCTTAGTGCATATGAAGATATATACAATGATATTTTGTGAGCCCTACTTTATTAACGAATTTAAGCTGGAAATTTGGTTAAAATGGTTTCTTCGTAGTAGATTTTCC
Organism: Gammaproteobacteria bacterium; assembly: GCA_022712915.1. Lineage (GTDB taxonomy): Bacteria > Pseudomonadota > Gammaproteobacteria > UBA6429 > Thiohalophilaceae > JAHEDB01. The sequence continues at coordinate 22,980 of JAFLJQ010000055.1, forward strand.
TAACTTGGCAGGCTCCTCGGTATACCTAAACCAATAAATCTTTGATATAGCGTTTTATTTCCCACCAAAATGGTTGCATATCACCCCAGCGGTTTACCTCATGCTGAGTTTTGAAAGGGGCGGGCCGTAAAAATTGCAAAATAGCCATCAGTTTCTCTTCAATACGGCTATTTTTGCTCCGGAGTGACAAATACAAACTATCCAAATCTCCCAGAATCCACCTTAGTCGCGTCCCTGTCTTATAGTTGTGTACGGGCTTCACAGGCTCCCCACAGGCCATTTTATATAGTAACCAGGGGAAATCTACACCGGCATCTATGGCGAGCTGTAACGAACCCCATAAGCGAGTATTGATCTCCATCAGGTATGGGGTGCCATCACTTTCGACCTTGAATTCTACCATGGCAATTCCGTGCCATTTGACGGAATCAAGTAGACTGCGGGCATGGGCCAAGAGCATTGGATCCACCGCAACACTTTCAGACAGCACGCTGACCCCACCCCAGGGTGGCTTTTCACGTAAGCGCTGGTGACTGAAGAAGGCAATGGGTTTGCTGTTGTCATACAGGGCAAATACACCCTGCCCATGTCCTGCAATACATTTCTGCAACATAAAGGGATGACACTGAAAAGCAGGATCGGTTTTGAGGATATCTTGTGCCTCCGCTGCGGTAGCAGCGAACCGGACAGTGGTATGCAGCCATTTTCCATCTTGCACCAGCCAGGATTTGCTGGGCTTTAGTACGAGTGGATAGGGTAGGTCAGCTAAGGATACGGTTAGATTATCCGGATCATCGACATACCAGGTTTGTGGAATAGGGATAGATAGAGATTCGGCCAGACGCATAAGTGAGCATTTATCCGCCAATGTATTAATGGTATCTAAATCCGGGCATGGAAGAATGATATCAGGCAGCTCTTGCCTATGTTGCAGCAACAAGGCTGTGGTCTGCTCGGTCATGGGAAATATAATGTGAATATCCTGTGCTATCGCCAAAGCACGAAGATAAGTGATAAACTGCGCTGGTTCCGTAGAGGGACTGGGATACTGAAAATATTGCAAGGAAAACCGGGAACAACCCGCAAGTGCAGTCAAGGATTCATCTGCTGTAATGACGCTGATGTTGTGTTTACCCAGCGAACGAGTCGTTGCCAGGGCACAGCGTTGGTTCGCGTCTAGTACAAGTACTTGTTTCATGTGTGACTCATCATAATCTGATTGATGGTTGTATTCGTTGGGTTGAGAAGTAGTGAGTATAACTATTTTGTTGATTTGGCTACAGTTAGTTTTTTAATTTGTAACAGGTGTTGGGGAGAAAATGACATTTAATTTTATCACTAGGCCAATAAACCAGTGGTTTGAAAATAAATATGGCTCAAAGAGAGGTTTTTTAAAGACATATTGGCATCGAGTGCTCTATAAACTGGGTAGATACGATCAGTATCGGCAGATTGATTGGAGTAAAACTGAACGGCTGGTTTTTATATGCAAAGGCAATATTTGCCGTAGTGCGTTTGCAGAGCAAGTGGCTAGAACGTTAGGTATAGAGACAATATCATGTGGAATACGAGCGATTGAAAATGCACCTGCAAATGAACAAGCTGTATTTGTTGCAAAAAAAATGGGATATGATTTGAGTGAACATAAAACAACACCGGTGATGTATACTGCGCTAACCAATTGTGATCTCTTGATCGCAATGGAGCCTGAACAAGTGAGTTTTATGGAAGATCATGCGGCGGTAAAATATAATTACACGCTATTGGGTTTATGGGGGAAACCATCTCACCCCTATTTACATGATCCATATAATTGTACACCAGAGTATTTTGACCAATGTTTTAAAATAATAAAAGATGCAGTTTCTGAGCTGAATTTGAAAATTACACGTCAATAAAATGAATGAGTTATATGCGCTTAGAATACAAGTTCTTTGGCTTGCCATAAAACGGCAGCCCATATCTTTTAAATTTCTATGCGTTTATTTCTTCTTTGAATATGTCAGACCACAATCTCTTTATCCGGCACTGGATATTTTGCCGTGGTCTCAGTCATTTCTCATGTTAACGATTTTTTTTGCAGTAGTGGATCGTACTGTCAGTTGGCCCAGCAACACCATGAACAAGTTACTGATCCTCTTCACTGTTATATTGATTGTATCTGGTATATTTGCATTTTATCCTCAAGCATCATGGGGATATCGAAACACAATGTTAAGCTGGATACTTGCTTATTTTCTGGTTGTTTCGATTGTTAATACAAAAGAACGTCTATTTTTATTTGTACTTATTTATTTATTATTTAATTTAAAGATGGGTCAGCATGGTGCTATTGAATGGATAAGGCGAGGGTTTACATTTGAAAAATATGGCCTAAGTGGTGCGCCTGGGCCGTTTAGAAATTCAGGTGAGTATGCAATTCAAATGCTTATTTTTGGCTCTTTAGCAATATCATTTGTGCTTTCTTTAAGGGTCTATTGGGGGAGGTATAAGACATGGATATTGTTTGCTGCTGCATTTACTGGTTATGTGACAGTGATGGGGGCAAGTTCAAGAGGTTCGCAGATTGCTCTTGCTGTAATAGGGATCTGGGTGTTATTAAAATTAAAGAACGGTTTGAAAGGTGCCATCGCACTAGTTGTGTTGGGGGGGCTGCTATACAATTTGTTGCCTGATGAGCAGATGCAAAGATTCACTAATATGGGAGAGGATCAGACCTCACTTCAGAGGGTGGCTTACTGGGAAGCTGGTATAAAAGTTATAAAAGATTACCCCGTGCTTGGCGTGGGTTATAATAATTGGATGCCTTATATGACGAATCTATACCCGGAAGGAATAGGTGTTTTGAACAAAATTGAGCTTTCACATAATATATTTATACAGGCCGGCTCTGAGTTAGGCTTGTTCGGCCTTTTCATCTTTTTAATGATGGTGATTGTGGCATTTAAAATGAATGCAAAAACAAGAAGTATAATCACAGAAGATGATAAATTTACATTATATTTGTCATACGGGCTTGATGCAGGGTTAATTGGATTTTTGGTTGCAGGTAGTTTTGTTACAGTTCTCTACTACCCATTTTTCTGGATTCAGATTGCCATGATTGCTATGTTAAATAATGTAGCGAGTACAAGAAAACTGTTCGAATGAAGCAACATGTCATTTTATAGTTATAGATTAACGTATGCAAAAGTGCTTGTAATGAACTGTAAAAATATTCTAGCCTGTTTTAATATTTGGTTATTGCAAAGCCAAGTTTGATCTGAGAATGTCATATATGATAACGTCAATATTGAAGAAACAAAGTAAGCTGTATAAACATTGTTTAAAGAAATGTTGAGTACAGTAATGAATCGCAAATCAAGAAAACAAAATATAAGTGAAAAACCAGAGCACTTTGCATTAATTATTGGTGCAATGAAAGGTGGGACTACCAGTCTATTTGAGATATTGAGCCAGCATCCTGAAATTTGTCCGTCAAAAATCAAGGAAACGGATTATTTTGTCGGTGATAATGCAGCAAGATTAAATGATGATTACTGCTCGTTATGGAGTTGGAATAGTACAAAACATAAAGTTGCATTGGAGTCATCTGTTGCATATACGAAGTCACCATTTATTAACGGCGTGCCTGAACGTATATTTAATTCAGGAGCGGGTGAATTTAAATTCATTTATATCTTACGAAACCCTATAAAACGAATTGAGTCTCAGGTTCGGCATGGGGTTTTTGCAGGCTGGGGAAAATCTCTGGATGAAGGTATGTCTGCCGACTTACTCGACTTTTCCAGATATGCAATGCAGATTGACAAATATCTGGAGTATTTTCCAAAAGAAAAAATATTGTTAATCACTCTAGAAGATCTAAAAGACAATCCAAAGACCGTGCTTGCAACAGTGTGTGAGTTTTTGGGAGTAGATAAACGGTTTGAGTTCGTCGATGTAACTAAACCAAGAAACTCAGGTGAGTTTTTTAATGCCCCCCCTGTTATAGCCAGACTAACCCAGGGCAGAGTTGGAGAATATATCTCCGGAAAGTTATTGCCCAGAAATGTAAAGAATTGGCTGAGGAAATTATTATCAAAAAGTGCTACAGAAAACAATAATTCAGGTCGTTGGCATTTATTGCCTGTTGAAAAGGCTAACATAATAAACCAACTGTCGGTAGATTTAAAAAGATTAGAGCAAGAATTCGGAGTGAATATCAAAGGGAAGTGGGGCATTTTTTATAGTAACGAAAAAATTAGTTCAGACAATGCGAAGTAAGTTAATGTACCCTGGCAATACTGAATTTGCATTTACTATTCTTGATGATACGGATGATACAACTGTAGAAAATGGACGTCCCGTATATGATCTGTTAACAGAGTTGGGGATACGTACAACGAAAACTGTCTGGACATATGATGCTGCGCCGGAGAATAGAGGCCCGTATTTTGCTGGAGAAACGATATCGTCACCAGAATATTTAAAATGGGTTCATCAGCTCAATAATATTGGTTTTGAAATAGCATTTCACAATGCAACGATGGGCCCGTCTGTCAGGAAAGAAACAATCAGCGCACTTGATTTTTTAGAAAATGAATTCGGAAAAACTGTAAGGCTGCATTGCAATCATGGACAAAATCGCGAGAATTTACGCTGGGGTATAAATCGATATAATTCATTTGTGTTGAAGAAGTTATTTGGTGTTGTTGCAAAAATTATTTCTTTCCCGACTTTTGATGGTGATAATCCTGACTCACCATATTACTGGGCTGACATCGCCGCTGAGCGATTGTCATATATAAGGGCATTTACTTTTCGACGACTAAATTGTATGGATATACCGCCAGGTAGACCATTTAGAGACTCTAAAAATCAAATTTCTCCTTTGTATTTTAATACCGCCGATGCGCCCGATATTATGGCATTTAATAAATTAGTGAATCCCGTGACGATTGACAGGCTTCGTAAGCAAGGGGGATGGGCTATAGTTTCGACGCACTTGGGTAAAGGGTTCTATACAAACAATCATGTCAATGTTGATTTTAAAAGTACCATGGAATATTTATCGTCACAGAATGGTTGGTTTGTGCCTGTAAGTCAACTATTAGACTTGATAAAATTAGAAGCAGAGATTCAGGCTATGTCAAGTACCGAACTTCTGCAACTGGAGTGGGCCCATGTTGCGGATAGAATATTAAATAAAATTTTCGGGTCGCCTTTGTATTAAAGTGAAAAATATTGCTAGATAAGTGAGTGAATATTTAATGAGCATTTTGCACGTTGCACCAGGATTGACGCTGCCATCTACCTTATGGATGCGAAGGCAGTTGGAAATGATTGGAGATTCAGTGGATTATTTGTATGCTGATGCATATAGTGTTGCCAAATACAAGCATAAGTATCGATGCAGAGTAATGTGGCTAAGTAATTATACGGTTTTGAATCGATTCTATCACTATGTAAATTTATTTAGATTGTATCGCGACATACACCGAAAAAAAATTAAAGTTATTTTTATCCATTATGCAACAACAATTGCAACGTTTGAGAAGGTGTTACGAACTACAAAAAAACCAATTTTTGTTCATTGTCATGGGTATGATGTAACATGGGATGGGAGATCCAATGGAGCTCTAATGCACAGCAGGCATTATGTGGAACAGTTACTCGCAATGCCTGAAAATATTATCTTTATCGGTAACTCAAAGAGAACAATTCAGCGTTTGCTTGACATAGGCATACCCTCGGAACGCACAATTTTAAAATATCTGGGTGTTGATGTGCCAGTAAAATATCCAGAGAGACATGAGGCGAAAAATCGATTGACAGTTTTATATTTGGGAAGATTGATTGATTTTAAAGGCCCCGATTTGGTTATTCGAGCGTTTGAATTAGCCTGTTCGGATGGTTTTAATGGCGATCTGGTCATAGCCGGTGATGGCCCCTTAATGCCTGTGTGTGAGCTTTTAAGAGCGCATTCACCTTTTAAGTCCAAGATTAAATTACTAGGCGTCGTTGATGCGGCGACGGGAAAAAAACTTAGAGATGAAGCAGATATATTTACAGCACATAATTGCACAGGACCATTAAGTAATCAAGAGGAAGCTTTTGGTGTCACTATTGTGGAAGCGATGGCTGAAGGATTACCAATAATTAATGCAAGTAATGGTTCAATCCCTGAGTTGCTCGAAGATGGCGTTAGTGCCATATTAATAAAATCAGGTGATGTTAGAGGACATGCAAATGCGTTTCTAAGATTACAAAATGAACCGGGTTTTCGTGCCAGTATTGCAAAAAATGCATGGGAGCGTGTTAGAGCGAATTTTCCTTTACAACGTGAGTCCGAAGTATTAAGAAGAATATTGAATCTTTCAATACCTCATCTTCTATTGCGTGATAGGAAATCGGCTACGCAGGCAGATAACTACAATTAGGAATAGGCATGCAATAACTTCCTGCTTTACATGGTCGGGTTTATTGTATAGTTCAGTTGGCCCAGCTTCTTATCAAATTTGATATTTGAGCAAAGGCCTTAAGCCCGGTTGTCGTAGTCGTTTGTTTAATTAATTTGGCTCTTCAGCAGAGTTTGTGGGCAAAAATTGCAAATTATCGTGAAAATATTGTAACGGGAATATAGCTAGCGCACCCCGACACCTTTTGAGAAAATGTTAGTGCGACCTAATATTTATCTCAACAAAGGAACCGGGATGCAGTTAAAGACTATCCTAAATCAGGTACAAAAGTTCAAGTGTTTTGTTTATCAATCAGTGCATTTCATCGATCATACTGATGGAGTAAGGCTGGAAGCTAAACTACGACCGCGTAGCAATAGTTTTGCATTATGCTCGGGGTGTGGAAAACCGGGCCCTGGTTATGACACGCTGTCTGTTAGATGGTTTGAGTTTGTACCATTATGGGGAATAAAGGTTTTTTGTCTACGCACCTCGACGGGTGAATTGCCGTTGTTGTGGAATCAAGGTGGACCACAGATGCCGTGGGCAAAGGGTAAAACCCACCGAAAGGACGCCTATGAGTGATTTTAGCACCCTGGGCGAAACGACTAAGTTGGAAAGAGGTCGCTGACGTATTTTGCACCTCTTGGGAAAACGTTTTTCGGTCCGTCGAGATGGCGGTTAGCTGGGGTAGAGCGCACCAAGATCTTTCGTAAGCGCTTAATGAACCCCATAGTTGCTAAAGGATCCTAAAACTGCTCAGTTTTGATATTCCATGGCAGTAGGGCTTCAATCTCCTCAAAGTTTTGAGCCTTGGGTAAATCAGTAAAAATGCGGCGCAGGTAGGCATAGGGTTCCAGGCCGTTAGCTTTGGTGGTTTCGATGATGGAGTCGAGGTTGGCAGATGCCTTCACCCCT
>JAFLJQ010000182.1 GCA_022712915.1 Gammaproteobacteria bacterium
TCTTCCTGCAGTGCCTTCTCATCCGATATATCGGTAGTCATCTCATCAATCGAGTCATCGAGCCAATCATGATCTTCAGGCAGGCTGGTAGGTAAAAAAGAATAGGGTTCTTCTGTCAGATGCAGTTCATCCGATCCGGGGGCATCACCAGTAGACTCAGGGACAATATCGCTTCCCGCATTCTCTATCGTATCGATCTCGCCCTGATGATCTTCCGGCAGTGCCTTCTCATCCGAGATATCCGTAGTCATATCATCGGTTGTGATTTCATCAATCGAGTCATCAAGCCAATCATGATCTTCAGGCAGGCTGGTAGGTAAAAAAGAATAAGGTTCTTCTGTCAGATGAAACTTGTCAAACACAGGCGCATCATGAAAGGGGCCACTTTCAGCATCATTATTTTGTTTTTCAGACTCGAAATTGACAACAGCCGATTCCAACGCATCGAATTCAAGCAAGGCCTGATAGGCCTTGTCAAATGCATCTATTTGACCTTCTGCAATAAAATATTCATGCATCGCTCCGTCATCAATTTCTTTAAGCTGTTCCAGGGGAACATATTTTATTTCAGATTTTGAGATCAAATCAAAAAAAGCATCTCCCTGTCCATGACTATCAAACTGGACTTCTGATACTTGATGAATAGAATTAACGTCTGAAACGACAAACTGTGCTGCATGCATCATCTTGGACAGTGCAAAGGTATCGATACTCTGTCTGGCAAAAGTCGACGGATGAATCTGGTTTTCCTCTTCGGCATCAGCAGGGGTTTGTTCTGAGGAAGAATTAACCACAGGGTCACTTTCATCATCAGCGGAATTGACTGGATCACTTACGGGCATTTCATCTAGTCGCTCAAGTTTTGCAGACCAATCTTGCTCAATAGCTCGTGCATCTGTTGTGTCCGATGCTATCTTAAGTGGTTCATTTTGTTGTGCATCAACAAATGTATCATCCGCAGAGATAAATTGATCTTCAGCGATAACTTTATGTCCAGAATGATCGATGCCTGTCTCAGCTAACAGGTTCTCAGCCGGGAGTAATAATTCATCTGTAGTGATGGGATCTGTGTCAAACGACTCAATGCCCGATATATCTGAAACGACATCTGCTGATGATTCAAGTTGTTGTTCTGAGCAGGTCTCTTCTTCCTGGGAGTGCGCATCCAGATCGATCTGTAAACTTTCTTCTGTTGTCCCAGGTTCCTGAGCTTCAATCGTTTCTTGCTCAGACAATAATGGTTCAACTACCGCGTCAGCAACACTATGCAGTTTGTTCTTTTCATACGTTTCCAGGACGTGGGCAATTTCAGTAAACTGACGAGAATGTGTCAGATCAAGAGGAAAATAAACCTGTCCATCACAAACCAGGGCCCTGGTAATACCCTGATCACGAATCAGGGCCGGAACTGCTGACCAGTGACCTCGACCAGAATCAGTCATACCCTTTATTTCATCTACCAGATAACCCACAAACTGATCACCCATCCTGATGACCAACACACTTTCCTTTTTGGTCTTTATTCCAGTGGGAGGAAGCCTGAGTAATTTTCGCAATGACAAGGCCAATGCCGCTTGGCCTCGATGCATAAAGGCACCAATAACATAATCTGGTGCCTGGGGAATTTCAGTGATAGCGGGTGGCTCAATTACCGATTCAACGTGCTCAACCGGCGCACATAACAACGTGCCATTGACACGATAGGTTAAGACCAGCCCACAAAATTCGTCTTCTTGTATTCGTTTGCTTGCTACCATCGTTCCATTACCAAGGTCTATCCTTCACCCGGGTACAGAGCTAGCGCATAGTGACTAATTCCTCTCCGCTCGTAGGGTGAATGGCTACTGTGTTATCAAAATCTCGTTTGGTAGCCCCCATCTTTATGGCCACCGCAAATCCCTGTAACATTTCATCGGCCCCAATCCCAATAACATGACACCCAACAACCCTTTCATCCGCCCCCACACACACCAATTTCATTGCGGTTTTTTGTGGGTGCTCAGTCATTGCATGGTACATGGAGGTGAATCGGGTCTGATAAACTTTCACAGCATCGCCATGCTGCTCCCTTGCTTGATCCTCCGTTAATCCAATAGTGCCAATAGGCGGATGGGAGAACATAACGGTAGGAATATTTTTATAATCCAACTTGCGATCAGGCATATGATTAAAGAGTCGATCTGACAGGCGACGAGCGGCCGCAATGGCCACGGGTGTCAATTGCGCCTGGCCGGTGACATCGCCCACGGCATAAACCCGTTCGATATTGGTTTGCTGGAATTCATCCGTGAGGATATTGCCCTGATCATCTGTTGAAATACCGGCAGCAGGCAGGTTAAGTGATTCGATATTGGGTGACCGGCCGATGGCCCAGATCAGGCAGTCAAAGCCTGCCAGGGTCACCCCGCCCTGACAGTGAATAGTCAGTGAGCCATCACTCACCTTCTCTACCCGCTCAATGCTGATACGCGACATAATATTCACCCCGGTATTAACCATTTCTTCCATCAGGGTTTCACGCAGCATGGCATCGAAATTTGCCAGAAAATGATCCTTACGCAGCAACATGCTGACCTCACTGCCCAAACCATTCAATACTCCGGCCAGTTCCACCGCAATATACCCTGCACCAACGACCGCAGCCCGTTTCGGTTGTTCAGTGAGGGCAAAAAAACCGTCCGAGGTAATGCCTAGCTCAGCCCCAGGCACATTGGGAATAACAGGATAACCACCCGGTGCAATCACCACATGGTCGGCCGTATACTGCTCACCATCCACCTCAATGGTATGGGCATCGACAAACCGCCCCGTGCCCTGGAGGTGATCGATATTGGAATCTTTCAAGTAATTCTCATACCAGTCGGTAATACCCTTTATGTAACCTTCACGAGTTTCAATCAGTTTTTGCCAACTGAAGTTATTCACAGACACATCAAAACCGTAACTACCGGCCAATTGCAGGGTCTCAGCAATCTGGGAACCAAACCACATTATCTTTTTCGGTACACAGCCAATATTTACACAGGTACCGCCGAGCTTTTTGTTCTCAATCACAGCAGTCTTTTTACCGTATTCCGCCGCTCGCTCCGCAGCAGATAAACCGCCACTACCTGCGCCGATAGAAATCAAATCATAGTGTCTACCCATAATAAATGCCCTGCCTGATACCTGGTTGAAATAAGGGTGAGACGCATAATACGCCTCTATACATTGTATATTTTCTTCACGACGAAAAACACGAGGATATCAATATTTATATAACGATCATGACTTCGCAGCTTCATGGCAAAGAGAGTACCATTATAGACTTGTCAAAATAAACAGTGAGTAATGTGCCATGAGTGAGGGAATTCAATTATCCGAAGAACTAATCAGCCAGGTAATCGACGTGATTGCTGAATATGACGCCAATGCAAAAGAAGATCGTATTGTTGTCATGCAATATATGGCGGCCATTAACGGTTTTCTCTCTGCTGACTATCCAGGCCCTGATGCCGAACGAGATGAACTGCTCGAACACCTGTCTGAATTCAGCCGTTATGTCTGTAATGAGCGAATACAAGGCCAGCAGTCTACAACACCAGAACAAACCTCTCAGCCAGATTTACCAAAAGGTCAAAGTATATCCACTGATGACCCTGCCGTGGGAATCTGGAAACCGGAATAAAAAGACGGTCAAACGGACACAGGTTTAAAGTCTATAAATATTTTTTATCGGGATCTCAACGGCAAAGCTCCACGAACCACACCACCATTGATGATGTCCAGTGTTGTTTTACCTAACACAAAGCTGGGTGTACCGGTCAATCCAACTTTACCTGCATCGGTGATATCATTCTTGATTGCCGTTACATGGAGGTTAGAGACAAGACAATCAGAGAGTATTTTATATCTAACTTCACTGCTGTCCAGTTAAGTATTTAATCCATTTTAAAGATCTAAACCGCAAAGAGCACAAAGGATCGCAACGTTATTTTGTTTTACTTGCCTCTAAAGATAACTCAGCAAGTTTTTATAGGTAAATGAGTTGCACATGCTGCCAGTAATCGGGCCGGGATTTCAGCCTCCCAACGCCGTCGGTTGAATCGATAGCAAACCTCATTGATGTATTCCTGTCAATACTTTCCTTGCACCCCATGAAAGTCCCCAGTAAAAATTGTTTGAGATTACTAATGACGATATGCACCCAAGGTAGCCACTCATCGACTTTCCCCGTCGGAGTCACCCGTGATATGTGCTCTTGTGTCTTTGCGAGGGAGGTTAGCCCACGAAACGCGTCGGTGTAGATAGACTGTTCAGGCATAATTTTGCGTTTTGAAAACTGATCGACCGTTTCATGATTGATTCGCTCACCCACTTCTATCGCAATATATCCCGCTCGGTTTCCCTGGCTTTCACAGACCACGATGATGGGCTTTTTTCCCGTTGCGCCTCGACCTCGCCGACCTTTTTGCTTTCCTCCAACAAATGCATCATCAAGTTCAATATGCTCAGTTAATCGGTATAAGCTATCTCAATGGCCCATCGTTTTTCGCAATTTGGTGAGTATTAAGCGTGCGGTGGGCCATGGTACGCCTATCAATTTCGTCAACCGCAAGGCTGAAATACCGCCTTTATCGGAGGATACCCAGTAGATAGCCCAGAACCATTTTACGAGTGGCAACTTGGTGGAATGAAAGACGGCTTCTGCCGTCACCAAGTGTGGTTTATGACATCCACTGCATTGGTATAACCCGCGACTGGGGAGAAAATGCGCATGTGTATGGCCACATCGAGGGCACTGAAATCCGTTTGGCCATTTCTCATGATATAAATAGTCTTTGCAGGCTTCTTCCTTATCAAATCGCCTTTGCCATTCGAAAAAACTCATCCCTTCTTTTTTCATCTTCTGCACCTAACTTGTTGTAAGTAAATGCATTATAATCTCTTTACTGAGTTTTATTTAGAGGCATGTTAATTTTTTTAAGGTATATCGAATCACACCTGGTATGACACCACTCGCACCAACTGTTAGAAGTCGAGAATCACCACCGTTAATTTAAATTGAAATACGAGCCCAATAATTAAAATCATAAATCTTGTTGATGCTTACTGGTGAGTTCACGTTTTTATTTGATCCTGAATACATTCAACCATGCCAAAGTGTGGTAATCATTATCTCTTGATCGATACAACACTAGAATAGTATGCATCTAAATAATATTGGTTTGATACCTACAGATTCACAAAGGTACTTATAATTTTTTTATGAGTTTTAAGGGCGTTAACTTTTACGTCATATGAACGACATTATTAAGTCATAGGTTACTTGTATGGTGGATACTTATTTAAAGCTGTTTGCTTCTAGATATTATGGTTGACCTATGATTTAGACTATCCTGATAGTCTAAATGTGTCTGTTAGACTGTCCATATGACTTAATCTTGAACACGCTAACTGCGTGTGTAGTCTATTTTTTGTGTAGAAACAGATTGCCAATGCGTGATAATAGCCTAGTATTTTATGCACCGTGATATATATCGTGAAGAAAAAAAATACGTTTCTTTTATTGCTGTTTTTGTGACCGGGCTTTTACCATCCACGGCTGATTTATTGGCTTAAGAGCAGAAGTTGTGCTTGAGCTGTCATCAGTGCCCGGGACTGGTCAGGCTTAAGAAAAAGGGAGGGCTGAAGATTTTGCATGTCGATGAGCAGAAGTTTCGGGCATCATCCCATGGACAACTGACTTGTCGAGACTGCCATATGGGTGTGGATATAATTCCTCATGTGGGGAAGAACAAGACGGACTGTGATTCTGTATATCATCAGTCGAAGCAGGATCGACGTTTACTCACGAATACCTCACGTAAGGAATTTCATTCCAGGCAGCGGTCTGTGACTATTAGTCTTAAAGACCGGACATCCTGCAAGATTTACCATCAAATCTACCCACATAGTAAGAAGCCCTTTGTGCGGGCCTTTCTTAATATGCATACCGGTTATCTGGCCTGTCAGGTCTGTCATCTTAAACGCTCGAAATTTGATATTGTTAGCTACAGTTGGGTCAATACAAATGAAGTGGTGTTTGATGGTAAACCGTTTGGGGCAGTATATGATCCACTACGTAAGTTGACCCATAAGCCACAATCCAGTTTGCCACGAACCGTCCCTTTTGTTATGCGAAAAGGTCGGAGCCAGGCGCTGATGAATGCTCAGGATACCGCGGGGGCACTGAAGGTCGCTCAACACGAACTCCGCCGGATAAAGGTAAAAAAGCACTTGAAATTAGTTACTATCACCGTGACGTGGTGAAAATAGAACAGACTATGGTCAGCACATACGTAGGATCTTTAAACTTATTGAACCCCATCGGATCAGATCACACAATTCGACAAAAAACCGAGTGATCAGGGGTATCCGATGGAGAAAAAACAAGCTACCAAATTAGCGAGGCAATTGAAACACGTATTTTCAGAACAAGCGCTCAATGCATTA
>JAFLJQ010000054.1 GCA_022712915.1 Gammaproteobacteria bacterium
TTAAGGCAGCGGTTCTGTGTGCATTAGAATACTTGTCAACGAATGCAAAACGCGCTCACCCTGAACGTGATAGGTTGTCAGGTCGCGCTAAGCTTGGATTGACGCCTGTTTTTTGTACAGCTTAAGAACTAACGTATGAATCAAGGCTACACTAATGCAAGGACGCGAAGGGACACCTATGCAATCTTTTCTTAAGTATGGCATGTCAGAGCAAGATATCGATGATGTCGTGTCTTATGTGTGCAGTTTTGAAAAACAGACTCGCCCAGCAGGATATGATTTCAAATCCGAGCCACTGACACTGGTATATGACTCGCCCTATGAGCTGGATAAAACCATTGCCAATGTAAAACGTGCGGCCATCGGTAAAAATTTTCGCATTATTCGGGTGCAAACACTGGAAGATGGTTTGTTTGAAAAAGGCCAAGACAACTCAAAGCAAGTTATTGTCTATTTTTGTAATTTCCAGTTACTTAATCAGGCCCTGGCAGTGGATCCACGGGTAGGCCTGTTCCTGCCCTGCCGAGTGACTATCGTCGAACAGGGAGGGCAGGTAAAACTCTATGCTATTAACCCCAAACATCTCAGTGGCTTGTTCAATAATATTGAACTGAATAAATTATGTAGGGAGATGTTTAATACCTACACAGATATTCTGGAAGAATCCACTTTATGATGTTCATAAAACGATTAATTGTCACCATTGGTTTTGGGGGGCTGATATTTTTCAATCAGTCCATACAAGCGGATAATATGATTATAGCCCGTACTAGCCAGACCTTCCCTGAGGCCATGGCCGAGTTACAAGGACTAATAAAAACAAAGGGTTATGTCCTTAGTCGTGTGCAGCGGGTTGATATCGGCTTGACCAGTAGTGGTTATAAGACTGACAAATATCGAGTAGTGTTTTATGGTAAACCAAGTGAAAACAGAAAATTAAGCCAACGTTATCCTGAGCTGACGGCCTATTTACCACTGAAAATTGCCATTTTTGCTGAAGATCAGGATACTATTCTGGTGACGGCTAATCCACAACATTTGAGCAAGTCAGGTGACAATGAACTGGCTAGAGTTATTAATCAATGGGAAGCGGATCTAATCGATATCTTCCAGCAAATGCGTGAGGGACATTAGGTATTTTTCCCGAACACAGTTTTGCTTGCTGGGAAACTGATAACTGGTTGTTTTATCTTTAAAATATGATTAATTTGAAAGTTTTTTAGATAAACCCTTGCCTCCGTTCAAGTTCTGAAATACTTTAACCGATAAGCGAGTAGACATTGGACAATACCGGAACACTTTATATGATGGATCAACTTGAAAAACAACAACTTTTAAAAATTCTACAGTGCAACCCGCTAGGTATGATATACATTGATCCAAAGGGCAAGGTGGCCTGGGTGAATGATAATTTTCCTATTATTTCAGGTATTTCCTCCCTACAGGTGATTGGTAAAGACGCCAATTCGGTACCAGCTGAATATTATAATCTGTTTGATGAGGAGGCCACCATTCATTTATCTGCCCTCGATAATCGCCCAGAGATCTGGTTAGTGGTATCTTCCCAGTCATTGGCTGATGGTAGCCGCATACAATATGTAAAAGACGCTACTCTGGTACGGCAGTTGGCAAAGGAGAAGGACGAGCTCAAGGGTAAGATCAGTGAATTAAATATTATTGATGAAGTAACGGGTTTGCTGAACCCGCGTGGCCTTTATCAATCACTGGAGCCGCAGGTTTCACGTAGCCGTCGCTACAACAATATGTTGTCGATCCTGATCATGCGTATCGAAAATCTGGAAGGTATCTACAAGAATCTTGGTTATGAGAAGGGCCATCAATTATTGCAAGCCATTAGCGAAATTCTTAATGATCAAATGCGTTGGGCAGATTCCATTGGTCGTTTAAGTGATAATGAATTCATGCTAATCATGCCGGAGACACCGCAGGATATTGCCGGTCACCTTGCAGACAAGATTCGTGAACGCCTGAGTGAGCTCACGATGCCAGAGTTGAATGGTGATACTCTGGACTTGTGCACCAAAGTTGGTATGGTGCAATGGCAAAAGGGTGAAGACACCCGCCTTTTAATGCAGCGGGCACGAACAACCTTAAAAGAAAGCAAAGAAATTCACGTTGCACTCGCTTAATAGCCCGCTCCCTTTCTCGCGAATAAGAACGACGATTACACTTACTATTTAAAAATAATTTTTGGCCTAATCACGAACTTATGCCATGCAATCCACCAGGTACTCAAGCGGAACGAATTACTTTGTTAGTGAGGACATCACGAATCTCGGTTGGTTGTGTTGTTTCATCTATCCCTGCATCAATAATATAATCCAGTTCATTATTAAAATACTGTCGTACCTCAGTCGCATTACGTGCCGGAGGCAGATCTGCCAGATTGGCACTGGTGGAAATTATCGCCTGACCCTGAGCATCACATAACGCCCGCACCACAGGATGGGCAGAAACACGAATCGCCAGCGTAATATGCTGGCCGCATAAAAATCTTGAAACAGTATTTTTTACCGGCCACAACCAGGTATGAGGTCCTGGCCAACTGACAAAGACCCTTTGCTGAATATCATTTTCTACAGGTTGCAGATAATTTTCAAGTTGCAGGAATGAAGAGGCAACTAATATCAGTCCTTTTTCAATCGGACGATGCTTCAACTCAAGTATTCGCTGCACTGCATCTAAATTATCCGGGTCGCAGCCCAAACCATAAATGGATTCAGTTGGATATGCGATCACGCCACCTTTTTGTAAGGCGCTGACTGCTTGTTTTATTTGTTTTTTCAGTTCCACGAATAATGCCAGCGGCACTTAATTAAAATTATATTTTCATTCTTAACATAAAAATCATAAAAAAGGCTGCATCAACCAACCTTTACTCTAAAGACTAATTTTTCCCCTTATCATCATCATTAAGGTTATCAGCAGCATCACTATGATCCATTACAATACGTTCATCCTTGATAGCCTTATCAAGCTCAGCATCCATTTCGTCATCCGTCATCTGATTATCCTCAGATGATGAGTTTTCTGCCTTTTCTGCCTCTTTCCGCTTACGAACAATAATTCGAGAGAAGAATAGCCCTGCTTCGAACAACAGCCACATTGGCAAGGCAAGCAAGGTCTGGGATATAACATCTGGTGGTGTCAGCATCATACCAACAACAAAAGCGCCAACAATAATATAAGGACGTTTGGCCGCCAGGCTTTCCGGTGTGGTAATTCCCGCCGCGACCAGAATAATGGTCGCAATAGGTACCTCAAAGGCAACACCAAAGGCGAAGAACATTTTTAATACGAAGTCGAGGTATTTAGCAATGTCCGTCATCACTGCCACACCTTCCGGGACAATACCTATGAGAAAACCAAACACCAGAGGAAAAACCACAAAGTAGGCGAAAGCCATACCTGCGTAGAACAAAATAATACTGGAAATCAGGAGTGGGAAGGCCAACATTTTTTCATTGCGATATAAACCGGGCGCAACAAAAGCCCATAACTGATAAAGAATATAGGGTATTGCAATAAAAATAGAAAATACCAGTGCCAGTTTAAAGGGCGTCAAAAAAGGTGAAGCCACTTCCGTCGCAATCATGGTGCCACCTTCCGGCAGGTGCGCCAGTAGTGGTTTGGCTACAAGGGAGTACAGATCATTGGCAAAAGAAAACAGGCACAGAAAAACCACTGAAACCACGATCACTACACGCAGTAGTCGATCACGCATTTCTACCAAATGAGAAAGAAAAGGCAGTTCTATCTCTACATTTGATTTATCAGGATTGGGAGTTGGCATTGTCATCCCGCTTGTTTGTTGCATCAGTCTGTTTGTCTTGTGGTTTGTCCGGGGTGGCTTTTACCTGAGGCACTGACTTGTCATCGTCATCATGTGCTTCAAGACTAAATAGATCTGTATTCATAATTTCCTTGATCTCATCCAGACCAACATCTTCCTCCAGCGCCTTGCGCAATTCATCCTGCTTTAGTTCGCGGTCAATATCATCCTTAACTTGCGTAACAAAACGCCGGGTTCGGCCAACCCACTTACCCACTGTGCGGGCAACCTCCGGCAGCTTGTCCGGACCTATCACCAATAAACCAACAATGGCAATAATACTCAGCTCCCAAAAACCTATATCAAACATAATATAACTACACGCAACGAGTTACTGAAAATAAGAAAACAGATACCGACAACATAAATAAAAACATTTTTTTATATCATGGTCCGAAGCCGATTCAGATCTTATCCTTATCTTTTTCCTTAATGACTTCACCTTCGATTACATTGTTGTCAGACGGTTCAATCTTTTCACTGGCCTCTTCTTTTATCGATGAGCGAAAACCTTTAACGGCTGAACCCAGGTCAGTTCCAATATTACGTAAGCGCTTGGCGCCAAATAGTAACAATACAATTAACAGGATAATAACCAATTGCCAAATACCAATACCCATTTGCTTTCTCCACTCTGTACTTTAATCGTTAACCAAAACCAGGCAAGTTTTTACCGCCCAATAAATGTATATGCAGATGAAAGACCACCTGCCCACCACCTTTGCCGGTGTTAATAATGGTCCGAAAACCATCTTCCAAACCTTGTTCTTTCGCCAGTTGAGGCAACTGGCGTATCATATGTGCAATCACGCTATCGTGTTCCGAAGTCAGTTCATCAAGGCTAGCGATATGGATCTTGGGCACCATTAATAAATGCACATTAGCCTGTGGATTGATGTCCTTGAATACTAGCACCTGATCATCTGAATAAACTTGATCTGCTGGTATTTCTCCAGCAATAATCTTGCAAAATAGACAATCATTCATGATTTATTCCTGCTGGCTTTTTCGTCGATACCCGAAATACCAAAACGCCGTGCCAGCTCATTCAGGACATCATCCGGACCCAGATCCTGTTGTGCCAGCAAGACCATGGTATGAAACCACAGATCGGCCATTTCATAAATAATTTGTTCCTTATTTCCATCCTTGGCGGCCATTACGGTCTCTGTGGCCTCTTCACCAATCTTCTTCAAAATGGCGTCCAGGCCCTTGTCATACAATTTGGCCACGTAGGAACTACCCGGCTCAGCACCCTTACGCTGTTCCAGAACCTCGGCCAATTGATTCAGAATATCGCTCATATTAATCCCAATTAATCGCTAAAAACGCCAAATTTTGTAACGAATAAACATATACGTATATGTTTTTATTCCATTGCGTTACTTTGCGACCATTGCGGTTCAAAATCACTTATAAATGTCCTTCGGGTCTTTCAGCACTGGCTCAACGGCCGTCCATTTGCCATCCTGTAATTGCTGATAAAAGCAGCTGCGCCGACCAGTATGACAGGCAATCTCGCCCAATTGCTCGACTTTGATCAGGATTACATCATTATCACAGTCAAGGCGGATGTCTTTCAGTTGCTGCACATGGCCAGATTCCTCACCCTTGCGCCACAATTTATTGCGCGAACGAGACCAGTAAATCGCCCGCTCCTCCTGCACAGTCAAGGTCAGTGATTCATTATTCATCCAGGCAAACATCAGAATCTCGCCCGTTTTGTGATCCTGGACAATTACCGGCACCAGTCCATCACCTGCCCACTTTATTTCATCTAACCAATTTTTACTCATATCTATTATTTCACCACCAAGGCATCAAGACACCGAGGTAAATATTTAAACCCATTTACACAATATGAAAAATCTGGAGTCTTGGCGGTGAGGAGATTCTATAACCTAACCTCAATTCCGGCCTTGGCCATATGCCGCTTGGCTTCTTCGATGGTGTATTCACCAAAATGAAAAATACTCGCGGCCAGCACGGCATCGGCGGCACCTTGCTTGACCCCTTCGCAGAGGTGATCAAGGTTGCCGACACCACCGGAAGCGATCACTGGGACATGCACAGTTTCGCTAATGGCTCGGGTCAGAGCCAAATCAAAACCGACCTTGGTACCATCCCTATCCATGCTGGTGAGCAAGATTTCACCCGCCCCGTAATTGACCATCTTTTTCGCCCATTCGATGGCGTCAATACCAGTGGGCTTACGACCACCATGGGTGAATATTTCCCATTTGAGTGGATTACCATTCACTTGTTTGGCATCCATCGCCACAACAATGCACTGTGAACCAAATTTCTCAGCCGCTTCTTTAACAAATTCTGGATTAAACACAGCCGCAGTATTGATTGCCACCTTGTCTGCCCCAGCATTCAGCATACGGCGGATATCGGCCACATTGCGAATCCCTCCGCCAACGGTCAAGGGGATAAATACCTGGCTGGCAACCTCTTCCACCACATGTACCATGGTTTCACGATTATCTGAACTGGCCGTGATATCCAGAAAGGTAATCTCGTCGGCCCCCTCGATATCATAACGGCGCGCAATCTCCACCGGGTCTCCTGCATCACGAATATCGACAAACTGCACACCCTTTACGACGCGGCCATTATCGACATCCAGACAAGGAATAATACGTTTTGCCAGACCCATATTTTTACTCTTTAACGGCTAAGGGCGCGAAGTTGCGCAATGGAAGATGCACCTATTTTTTGCTTTGTGGTTCTTCGTGACCTTGGCCGGTTTAGTTGTTTGTCAGTTTATCCGCCAGTTTCTGCCCTTCGACAAAATCCAATGAGCCTTCATAAATAGCCCGGCCGGTAATAGCGCCCATGATGCCTTCTTCAGCCACGTCACACAGGGCTCGGACATCATCCAGATTGGTGATACCACCCGAGGCGATGACGGGTATAGTACTGGCTTGCGCCAGTTTGACCGTGGCCTCGATATTGACCCCATTCATCATACCGTCACGGCTAATGTCGGTATAAACAATTGCCGCCACGCCATCCTGCTCAAAATGTTGAGCCATATCGATCACATCGTGCTTGGACAATTTGGACCAGCCATCGATGGCCACTTTGCCATCTTTGGCATCCAGGCCAATGATGATATGGCCGGGAAATTCCAGGCAGATATCATTCACAAAATGAGGCGCATTAACTGCTTTGGTGCCGATAATGACATATTGCACTCCGGCGTCGAGATAGGTTTGAATGGTCTCTTCGTCACGAATACCTCCGCCTACCTGGATTGGCAAGTCTGGGTGTTTCTCGGCAATAGCCTTGATCACCCCGGCATTCATCGGTTTACCTTCAAAAGCCCCATTCAGATCCACCAGATGCAGGCGTCTTGCCCCCGCCTCCACCCAACGATCGGCGACGGCCACTGGATCATCAGAAAACACAGTAGTATCTTCCATGCGCCCTTGTTTCAGACGCACACATTTGCCATCTTTCAAATCGATTGCGGGTATGAGTAGCATTTTTTCAGTCTCGGCTTGCTTTAAGTTCTCAATATAACGCAAAAAGCGCAAAGAGAAATATTAATGAATTTCCCTGGAGCCTTGGCGTCTTGGCGGTTAATCTTAGATTTGTTCATTCACCACCCCATTTGAGGAAATTGGCATACACGGCCAACCCGGTATGCTGACTTTTCTCCGGATGAAACTGGGTAGCGAACACATTACCTTGAGTTATGGCCGCCGTAAAGCTGATACCGTAATCACAAGACGCAGCAATCAGCTCAGGGCCAGTTGGCAGTACATAATAACTATGCACAAAATAAAAACGAGCATCGTCTGCAATTCCCTGCCACATGGGATGTTCGATGGTTTGGTGAGCCTGGTTCCACCCCATATGGGGCACCTTGAGCCGTTCATTAGTACGGGGATCGCGCAGCTCGTTACCAAAAAATTCGACCCGGCCCGGCAGAATACCAATACATTCCGTACCACCATTTTCAACGCTAAAGTCCATCAGAGCCTGCATACCGACGCAAACGCCCAATAAGGGCTTATTTTTAACGATTTCCCTAACCACGTCATCAAAACCCAGGCGGATTATCTCAGCCATGCAATCACGGATTGCCCCGACACCTGGCAACACCACACGATCGGCTTTACGCACTTCATCAGGATCATGACTCACAATCACCTTTGTGCCCTCGGCAACCTTTTCAAGGGCCTTGGCAACGGAGTGGAGATTACCCATTCCATAATCGATAACAGCAACGGTCTTCATGTGGGCGCTCTACTGCTCTTGATTAAATAAAAAGACCCGCGGCAAGCAGGCGGGATATTTTGACGAATCACACTGAAACCTTCTATTTTCATTACAAATTTCTATATTGCAACATAGAATAACACCCTGAGAGATTTAGTCGCAGAGATACGCGGGGGAAATTTTTTAAACTCAACATTCTACGTATCTTGATGTACTCCGCAGTAAATCATTAAATGACCCGAATCATGGCCCTATAAGGTGCCCTTGGTGGAAGGCATCACCCCGGCCATACGCTCATCGGCTTCAATGGCCATGCGCACGGCACGCCCAAAGGCCTTAAATATAGTCTCAGCAATATGGTGGGCATTTTTACCTCGGATATTATCTATGTGCAGCGAAGCCTTGGCATGATTAACAAAACCCTGGAAAAATTCACTTAATAGGTCAACATCAAATTCACCAATTTGGGCACGAGTAAATATCACCCCATACTCTAGACCAGGCCGTCCAGAAAAATCGATAACGACCCTTGATAAAGCCTCATCTAATGGCACATAGGCATAACCATAGCGACAAATACCCTTTTTATCCCCCATCGCCTCAGCAAAGGCCTGACCCAGGGCAATACCAATATCTTCAACAGTATGATGGTCGTCAATATGGGTATCACCTCTGGCCTTAACATCCAGATCTACCATACCGTGGCGAGCCACCTGATCAAGCATATGCTCTAAAAAGGGTACGCCGGTATCAAAAACACCCTGACCACTGCCATCAAGGTTGATCTTAACCTCAATTTGGGTCTCCAGGGTGTCACGTTTCACCGTGGCCTTACGCTGTACCATTATTTTGCTCCAGAGTTAAAAAATTCTCACAACCCCTATTATATAGTAAGTAAAGTGGCCAAGAATACAGTGAAGATATTTTGGCTAAATATATGCAGATAAATATAGAAGATACTGTGCTTGGCCGTTAAAATAACGTAAATTGTTGATTTAATGACCACCACATAAAAAGTAAATTTAAGGCATGCATTTATGAAAGACAAGACCGTTATTGATCTCTCCGCCCTCCGCGTTACCTGTCAGAGCTGTGGCCTATATCAGTTCTGTCTGCCTATGGGGCTGGCTGAAGGTGACATGGAGCGGCTTGACAGTGTGATCAAACGCCGCCGCAAAATTGAAAAAGGTGAATACCTGTATCGAATGCATGATGCCTTCAGTACGGTCTATGCCATACGTAGCGGCTCCGTAAAGACCTACACCAGCATTGAGAGTGGTGCTGAGCAAGTCACCGGGTTTCATCTGCCAGGCGAGTTACTTGGCCTGAATGCCGTTAGTACCCAACACCACACCAACTCTGCCATTGCCCTTGAAACCACCAGCGTCTGTGAGGTGCCATTTGAGCGTCTGGAGGAGCTGGCCCGTGATATTCCCTCCATGCAACATCATATGCTGCATGTTATGAGCCAGGAGATTCAGAGCGATCATTGCCAGTTGATGATGATTGCCAAAATGCCAGCCGAGGCCCGTTTGGCCCGTTTCCTGTTAAGCCTGTCAGCGCATTTTGGCAATCGCGGCTTTTCTGCCACAGAGTTTCATCTCAGCATGTCACGTAATGACATAGCAAATCTGCTCGGCTTGGCAGTAGAAACAGTCAGTCGTCTATTTTCTCACTTTCAGGATGAAGGTCTGCTCAGTGTAGAGCGCAAGCATATTGTGATTCATGACATGGATGGCCTGATGAACACAACAGCCCAAGGTTCAAGCCAACCCCTACCCAAAGACTCTTCCTCAAACCAGCGCCCTTAATCACCTGGCAGGCCTGTTATTTCTCGGCCTCTCATTCTGAGAGGTAGCGGGTCTGATAAAAATAATGATCCAGAGCCAGGCCAGCCCCGTGCAAAAACTCTGCTTCAATCTCTACTCCTTAAAAACCTGACAAATTTTCTGTTTCTCCCCCCCCCACTCTGATAACCATCTCCTATACTTTAAAAAAATTAGCTTTTGCCAAAAATTATTGACCTAGATCAATAACTCATGATTATCCTAGTTAACCTGAACTCGGGATAAGAAGGGAACTAAAAGCCTGAACACCGATCAGATCATTTGACTAGAAATGAATCAGAAGAAAGGTGAACAAGCATGAATAAAATAGTGGAAATCTATTGTGATGTCGATGATTTTTGTCGTATTTTTGTCCCGGAATGGGAAAAAAGGTGCCTCACTGATGGTTCCCGGAAACGGCGGCGTCAAGGACGTATGACAAGCAGTGAAGTGATCACCCTCATTATATGTATTAGCACAGATGTATTAGTTCCGACCGGATCTGACAAATCACATGAAAAATTGAGCGTTACCCGTTTTGATAAAGGTGTTGAAACTTTAAATCAAAACAAAAAAGGCAACTCTCAATGATACATACTAACAATCCAATTATTAAACACAAAGCTGGATTACTCAATTTAGCGGAAGAACTAGGAAATGTTTCCCGCGCCTGTAAAGTGATGGGTGTATCCCGTGATACGTTTTATCGATATCAGGAATTGGTTGAAGATGGGGGGATAGATGCACTCATCGAAAAAACAAGACGTGGTCCAAATACCAGGAATCGTGTTGATCCAGCCACTGAACAGGCCGTTCAAGACTATGCGGTTGAACAGCCTGCACACGGTCAACACCGCACCAGCAATGAACTCCGCAAAAAAGGTGTCTTTGTTTCTGGCAGTGGGGTGCGCTCGATCTGGCTACGTCATAACCGGGGAAACTTCACAAAACGCCTAAAGGCTCTCGAAGAAAAAGTGGCCCGTGACGGCATAATTTTAAGTGATGCCCAGATTGCCGCCCTGGAAAAGAAAAAGCACGATGATGAAGCTTGCGGTGAAATTGAAACAGCCCACCCAGGCTCGCAAGACACATTTTATGTCGGCAACCTGAAGGGTGTTGGCCGGATTGACCAACAGACCTTTGTCGATACCTACTCCAAGGTGGCATTTGCCAAGCTCTATACCACCAAAACCCCCATCACGGCCGCTGACGTGCTCAATGACAAGATCTTACCTTACTTTGAGGAATATGACCTGCCCATGTTGCGTATCTTAACTGACCGAGGCACAGAGTATTGTGGCCGTGTTGAGCAGCATGATTATCAACTCTACCTGGCGATTAACGATATTGACCATACCAAGACCAAAGCGATGTCACCGCAAACCAATGGGATCTGTGAACGATTTCATAAAACGAGTCTGAATGAATTTTATCAAATCACATTTAGGAAAAAACTTTACTCAACGATGGAGGAATTACAAAAAGATCTGGACGAATGGATGGAATACTATAACCATGACCGAACACATCAAGGCAAGAAGTGCTGTGGACGCACACCACTGGAAACATTGCTTTATGGTAAATCGATTTGGGTGGAAAAAAATCTAGCTCAAATCTAAACTAACAGACACCCTCCAAAATGGGTAACTGTCAGATCGAGTCTGAGCTACTACAAAATAGTGCTATTTCCAGCGTTTCATAGTGCCTAAACCCATACGCTTTTCTGGTGACCAAATTTACTTTACGATTCAAACCCTCAACCGTCCCGGAAGAATACCGTTTTTTTGCTTTAAACCAGTTCATCATGAGTTTCTGATGATTGCGCACTGTT
>JAFLJQ010000074.1 GCA_022712915.1 Gammaproteobacteria bacterium
ATGTGATGGCCTAATTCGCTAAGATGTCGAGGTAAATGCAACTAAAAATGCAATGAATCATCGTAATTAACAGTGATTCACTATCACTGTTTTATTTTTTTTTAATTTGTTCTGATTTATTGGATATTTAGAGGTGCCCTAAACAAATAAATGATACACATGGACATGTTGTTGGCGATACTGTTTTACAAAAAATATCTGATGTACTAAAAGATTCGATACGAACTAATGATTTTGTTGGACGTTGGGGTGGTGAAGAGTTTGTGCTTGTCTTGCCATATACCACGATTCAAGGCGCGAAGATCTTGGCAGAAAAATTACGAGGCTTGTTTAATGATATTCGGTTCTCTGAGCTAGAGGGCATTACAGCAAGCTTTGGTATTACTGAATATTGTGAGGGAGATCACAGTGAATCAATAATCTCACGTGTAGATGATGCTATGTATCGCGCTAAGACTGAAGGAAAAGATCGCATAATTGTGTTGACAGGTGTTGACAGGTGTTGACAGGTGTTGATGAGTCAAGCCCGGACAAGCAATTAAAGCTAAAGGGTGAATGGTTAAAATAAGGCCTTATTTACGGCTTATAAGTCCCTTTTCAGGCTGAAATGGATGCGTTAAGTGCGTAGTGGTCAGTGATACTGGATCAGGTTTTCAGTATTGATCTGACATATTACAGTGCTCAAGGGGCGGTTGTTCAGTCTGAGTACAAATCCTGATAGCGAAAGTCACTGGGTGGGTCTTGTATATCACAACGTAAACATGGTTCATTCTTGCGAGCTTCAATCTAAGATCGTTTTTTAGTCAATATGCCTTAGCTTTTTTTCTTTTTCCTAACATTGGCTTTGCCACCCTTGTTGATGATGATCTGGGTTTTACTGGCTTTGTTGCTGCGTTGCGGGCGACTATGTTCTTCTATGTTTTTTAATATTGATTTCCGGCTTCCTACTTCGTAGCCGGGCATGTTGACGCGTTTGATGCGGCCACCAATCAGGCGTTCGATATTGGCCAGTGAACGTTCTTCTTCACGGCTAACCAGTGAGATGGCCTGGCCTTTTTCACCTGCGCGACCGGTACGACCAACACGGTGTACATAGTCTTCTGCCAGATAGGGCAGGTTGTAGTTAACGACGTGGTCTAGTCCTTGAATATCTAATCCACGGGCGGCGACTTCGGTGGCGATAAGTACTTGTATTTTATCGGATTTGAAATCGGCAATGGCGCGGCGGCGTGAGCCCTGACTTTTGTCTCCGTGGCAAAGTGCGGCTTTAATCTGTGCCTGTTTTAGTTGCGCCATGAGTTTGTCGGCTTGATCTTTGGTGCTGGTAAAGACCAGTACCTTGAACCAGTTGTGTTCTTCTATCAGTTCTACAAGCAATTGTGCCTTGTTGATTTCTCCTACGGGGTAGACCACATGTTCTACGGTGTCGGCGATGGCATTTTGTTTGGCAACGCTAATAACGTCATGTGTTTTTAGTAGCTTGTTCGCCAGTTCTTTAATCGGTTGCGAAAGAGTGGCGGAGAAAAGCAGGGTTTGACGTTGTTTGTTTGTTTTTTGTAGTAATGACTGAACATCTGCGATAAAGCCCATGTCGAGCATTCGGTCGGCTTCATCTAATACCACAAATTCGACTTTGGAGAGGTTCACGCTGCCTTGCACTATATGCTCCATCAGGCGACCGGGGGTGGATATGATGATATCGACACCCGCCTTGAGTTTTTTCTCTTGGCCACTCATTTTAACGCCACCATAGAGTGCGGTGACGCTTAGTGGTAAAAATTGTGCGTAGCGTTTAACGGCCTCGGCCACCTGCTCGGCCAGTTCGCGGGTAGGTGTCAAAATCAGTGCGCGTGCGTTGCCGGGCAGAGTCGGCTTCGGCTGAGTGTGCATCTGCTGTAAAATGGGCAGGGCGAAGGCGGCGGTTTTGCCGGTTCCTGTTTGGGCGCTGGCCAGTAGATCCTTACCGCGCCGGGCTGGGATGATCGCCTTTTCTTGTATGGGGGTCATTTCGTTGTAGCCACAGGCATCCAGGGCTTGCTGAAGTTCGGGCGCGAGATCTAAAGAAGAAAATATCATGGCAAATCCTCTGTAGCGTTTGCTACAGCTAAAAAACAAAGTGTGGATAATACAGTATTTCAGGCCACTGAGGTTGATTGCAGCATTTAGCTCGCGATCATTGAATATACCCTTAATACCGTGATGATTTATTAAAATGGTATATTTTACAGTTAGTTATGTTGGTTTAATGGGCATCTGAAAACTCAGATTAAAGTGACTGTCTTGTTTGTCATAAAAATATTAATGATAAGTGCTTATTTACACTAAATGGTTAACATTTGTGCAGTAGTAGTAATAGATAAAATAGGGGTAAAATATGTAGAATAATATTTTGTGGCTATTTAAGACCGTTTTGGAGGTTGTAAAAATGACAAAAGAAAATTTAGAAATGCCGGATAAGAATGGATACTTTGGTGAATATGGTGGTCAAATTATACCACCCCCACTTATTGATATTATGAATGATATCAACGATGCCTATGACAACGTTGTTCAAACGGAGTCTTTTCAAAATGAATTGCAATCACTTTACGCAGACTATGTTGGACGTCCAAGCCCCATATATTTTGCTAAGCGTTTATCCGATAAAATGGGGGGTGCGCGTATATTCTTAAAACGTGAAGATTTGAATCATACGGGAGCACATAAAATCAATCATTGCCTCGGTGAAGCTTTGCTAGCTAAACATATGGGGAAAACCAGAGTACTGGCAGAAACTGGTGCGGGACAGCATGGTGTTGCATTGGCCACGGCTTGCGCCTTAGTCGGTCTTGATTGTGAAATTCATATGGGTGAAATTGATATTGAAAAAGAACATCCTAATGTCACTAAAATGAAAATCTTAGGTTGTAAGCTTGTTCCTGTTAGTCGCGGGACAAGAACGCTTAAAGATGCGGTTGACAGTGCATTTGAAGAATACTTAAAAGATCCTGTTAATAGTTTTGGCTCTTCAGAAAAATCTGTGGGTTGATTCCGGCTCAGGAAGCTTCCCCATCGTATGAAATAGTTGTATTAGTCTCGACTTGATCTGACACATCACTTGCAAAAGTGAGAGTTACCCGTTTTGATAAAGGTATCGAATCTTTAAATCAAAACAACAAAAGGTAACTCTCAATGATCCATACTAACAATCCCATAATCAAACA
>JAFLJQ010000035.1 GCA_022712915.1 Gammaproteobacteria bacterium
CATATTCCGGGAGTTCAAATTCCGATTTAAACCGTTCCTTTTTTGCATCTGGAAGTTCCGGTAAAGTCTTTCTGATCTCCTCTATCCAGTCCTCTTCAATCACAATGGGGATAAGATCCAGTTGTTCAACGGCGGGGATGAAGCGAATTATGTTGTCTTTTGTTTTGATGATGCGTTTGAGGGAGCATCAGCGGCATGACGGGGGGGATCGACGGCAAAGACGGCGGGGCGCTGGAAATAGACCATACGGTCACATATAGCATTAATGGCCGCGCTGTCGCTCATGTAAAGGCTATCGGTCTGACCGCTGTCGTGCAGCAGCCCTTGCCAGTAGCCGGGGGGCACGCGTTGCAAGCTCTCGATGAACCGGCGCACATCATTGGGGCTGCAAAATTTCCTGGCGTTTAATTTGAAGCTGATGTGCAGTGGGGGACGGCTGTGTAGGAGGTAGTGTTGTCCAAATCCATCCTGGACAAGGGTTTTGTCAAACATGTGGGCATCCTTTTGTTCAATTTCTATTCCAATTTGGCAAATATATCGTATCTGTGGGGGGATTGCACCGATTTTGAAGTGGCTTTATGATTTAATGTAGATCAGGATGACGGTTTAAATATCGGTTTAAATCTGAGCAACAACACTTCATCCGCCTTCATACATGATCCGCCAGTGCTGACCATCTTTACGCAGATACATCCGTTTATTGATATCGCCAGTATAATTATTTGACTCATACTCTTGGCGAAAACGTGCCACCACCATGGCAGGTTGTTGAGCCTTGACGGGATAGGAAAACAAGGCAATATCCGATAATTTTATGTGTTGATAGGTCTTGCTGCGTGCAAGGCGACGTTTACGGGCCGACCAACTGTCCAGTGTGTGTGTCTGGGTCCAGAAATCATCAGCGTAATGGCTAAGGTACTTGTCTGCATCCATACTTTCCCAATCCTGTCGCCACTGCTCAAGTGCGGTCATAATCTCGTTTCGTTGACGCTGCCACTCTGCCCTGTCCAACCAGTTGGCTTGTTCCGTTATGATGATGGGTGTTTTACCGGGAATGATCTCATTTTTCAGCCCCTCCAGATCAATATTGGGTAATACCACACAGCCTTCACTGTCGAGGGGAGGACGACTATAAAAGCCCCGGTAAGTACCGTGCAACCAGATACCATCACCAGTCTTGCCTTGCTTACGATCCAGTTCATTGGGATAGTTAACCGGGAAGGCTCCTGCACCGTATTTATCGGGCAATTTTTCATCCGGGATCCACGACGTGATAAAATAGACACCCTCGGGGGTACGCAGGTCTCCGCGGATATGTTTATTACCGCGTTTTTTGCCGGTACTGACATAATAATCACGAATCAATCTTGGTGGTTCATGCTCCGAAGTACGACCATAGACATATAAACGGTTATATTTTTTCTCCACCAGGATGGCGGTATTAATGCTTGAACCCAACCCCAGCAACTGCATCGGTACCTTATTACCGAGTTCTATCTCAGCCATGGATTTAAGACGAACCTCGGCCTCGGCTCGCAGTTGTTGTAACTTTATATGCTGCTCATCCCCCATACTTTGTAACAAAGGTGTCTCACCAATATCCGAGACCTGACCATAACGGGACATCAATATGTCCCCTTTTACCAGGTGGGCCAGATGAAAATCCGGCGCACGTTCCGTTAGCTGTTGTATTTCACTGAGCGCCTTTTGTCGTGAACCATTATTAAAATACAACATGGCCTTGAATAAGCTGGCCTCATGATCCTGCTTATCCTGCTTCAAGCGTTTATCGAGTTGTGTAAATAATTTTTGCAGATTTTGTTGTTGCAATGACTTGTTCAATCCAGTTTGATGACTGGCCAGAGTCTCTGCCTGGTAAAAATTGGCGGCATAAATGGCCACCGGCACGGATAAAACCAGTGCAATCACCACTAAACCTTTAGGCCAGATGCTGCTTTTCATCGTCCTATATACCCCAGACCGCGTTCCTTAATAATCCGCCATTCATTATCAATTTTTTGTAATATAAACTCTTTTCGAGTCACATCACGGTAATTATCCGCCTTGTATTCCTGCTCCAGCCTGATGCGTAAACGTGCAGGCCCATTTTCCGTCACATCAAAATTTCGTAAACCGACGTGAATCCATTTTGGCTGCCTAATACGTTTTTTACGTTGCGCCGCCCAGACAGTACGTGACATCCCGGCAGGCGAATAATCGTCACTATAAAAACGTATATATTGATCAACATTTTGTGTAGACCACGCCTTTGCCCAATTCAGTAAAATCGCCTGTGCCGCACTGACTTCCACCTTGCTGACAGACGATTCTTTTTCAACACGTTCGGTTCTTTTATCGGCATGATCGCCATTCGCTTGATACACCATGCCCGGTTTGATATGAGGTTTTGTCACCGCGGCCACAATAGGTTCAGCCTGACTAGCCGGTATAGGCTCTTCAACAAACGACAACGTGTCGGCCACCTCCAGTCCTTTTGCCTGACTTGCAGTTGGCATTTGCAAAGCCTTGGCATAGGCATCACGTGCCTGTGCCGCGTTGATGGCGACCAGATTTTTGTACACTCTGGAATAACCCGGATGAATCATCATTGCCTGATTGAGCAAGGTCTGCGCCTTTTGCATTTGACCTTGCTGAATATAGATAAGTGCCAGATTGTTATAAAGTTCGGGCAAAGTCGGCTGTAGCTTGATCAAGGCCTTGTACTGGGCAATCGCTTTATCCATTTGCCCCGCCCCTTCCAGGGCGCGAGCACGATGAAACATATAGAGGGGGTGTCGTTTGTCACTGCTTAGCGTGTTATCCAGTTGCAACAAAGCTTGCTGGTATTGTCCAGCCTCAATCAAGCCACTAATATCCGCCAGGGCTGGTGATACTTGAGCCGATATGGACTGGCTCAAAACCAATATCATCAGGCAAAACCATACACTAATGTAAAAATAAATTTGTCGAATCATAATCCTGTTATTTTTATTGTACACTCGCCAATGCTGGCAAAGGTTCTGGTAAAAGTCCTTGAAATTATAGCAAGTTATCTCAACACCCCAAGTTCCGTTTTAGTCTATCTCGTCAGGATCACACCCGTTAAGCAGATTTTAACGAACAATCGGAAACCATAAAACAGGATAAACCACAAAGGACACTAAGAAATGCAACATAAGCTTCTTTAAAAACATGGCGAACCTTCACAGCCTTTGCGGTTAAAAAATCAACTCTTGCCCTACTGCAAAGCACCACATTTTATTCACAACCCCTATCTTATGTCCAAACGTTCCATCAGATAACACAGGCAATCCTGTTTGATAATGGCCGTATCCATGGTCAACATAGAAGGCATCACCGTTGTACGTGTACGAATATGGGTATCATCAATTTCAAAGTAACGTTCACTAACATCCTGCCCCTCTTCATCGGTCGCCAGGAAACCACTTCCCACCCTATCAGGGCTAACATGGGCCAGCACGGTGCCCGGTGTCAGTTCACAAAAGTTGAGCTGATCCAGTTCATGCGGCAGACAAAGATCCGCCACCTCACCCTGAATGCCAACACTCAAATGAGCCGGGATTTTCACGATGGCCACGGTATGAAACAAATCAACATCATGGCGGGCGACATGATGCGCAGGAAATTCAGACAAGTGCAAACAGGCATCGATAAACTCCACCGCATGTTCCACACCATGGGACTCTCCCGGTCGGCCACATTCGATGGTCACTGAGGGACACTGCCTGGAAAAGGCCATCGAGAGTACGCTATCGGGTCGGATAAAATAGACTACGGTACGACTGAACAGGCTGGCCAGATGCATAAAATCCGGCTCCAACCGGTTAATGCATGCATAGTGGGGATTACGGCCAGAATTGTTGTGCACATCAAGACTGGCAAAGGGTAGCTGTTCAGCCATGATCTCCATGACCTGACGCACCATCACGGCCTCCGGGCCGTCTCCCTCACCTTTCCAAATGCGATTGTAATCAGGCTGGCCATCCAGATGGCGTTGCCCTTCACGAGCGGCCGCAACATTTCCAATCAATAAATAAATCGAGCGAGGTAGCTCAGCTTGTTGATATTTTGCCAGAATAGACTGCATGGCCTGCCAGCCCACCACTTCATTGCCATGTAACAACAGAGAAACAAACAAAGGTTGGCTACGTTTACCCTCTAAATGGATCAAACTGGGGCCGGGTAAGATCTCATGCAAACGGGTCGCATCTCGCTGTAGCAAACCGGTTGGTAAATGGTCATAAATAGTCAACATATGTTCAAAACCCGATCCTTTTACCTATACCGTCCACAGATGAACCGGCTCACCACTTTGCTGACGTTCAAAATAGGCCGCTGCCAGTGCAGTCATATCATGACCATGCTTTGCCACATACGCACGTTGCCAGTTGGCACCATTGGCATTGGACTCGACCCGCTCACGAATAATACCCAGATATTGTTCACTATCAGCCGAGGCCACCCCCAGACGTTCCAGTCCCTGCCTGGCCATGGGCAAAAGCTGTTTGAGGATCAATTCCCTGATGGGGAGCTGCTTATCATCAACCCAACTCGCCACGGCACGTAGCCCCAGGCGGGCCGCGTTATAGAAATTATCACGCGCCCGATCAAACTCCAACTGGCTTTCAATCGGTAGCGCATGCTCCGCCAATTCAACCACCGCACCATAAAAAAAGGCCGCATTGGCAATCTCATCGATCACGGTTGGCCCGGCGGGCACCACTCGCTGCTCCAGCCGTAAATGGGGTTGCCCCTGGACATCAAATCCTACCAGGGGCCGGTTCCAACGCCAGATAGTGCCATTATGCAGACGAAGATGGGCAAATGGGCCATGTGACTTATCCAATGCCACTGGCAACAGGACGGGATAATGTTGCAGATTTTCTTCAAAACATTCATACAGTGAGTGACGCACATATCCACTGCCAAAAGACACCCGCCGGATAGGCCCAAATTGGGCTCCATCATAACCACCCACCGCCACCGCCTGTTCAAACAGGGGAATACGGGTCTCATCCCACAAGTCTTTGCCAAACAAATAAGGGGAGTTGGCGCTAAGGGCTACCAGCGGAGCCGACAACACAGTGCTGGCATTGAACAAGCGCACCGATTCACTCGGTTTCAATTGTAAATGGATCTGGAAAGAGGTGGTCGCCGATTCCAGCATCACATCCTGATGAGTGAGTTTGAGATGCTCACGGCCACTGATATCCAGCAAAATGGCTTTGCCCTGGCGCAGCCTGAGCACCTCCCGATTCAGGGCGCGATAGCGCTCCATTTTCGACATATTGGCCAGCGTCAGATCACCATTTTCGACCGTGGGCAAAATGCCCGTCATCATGATCTGCACACCCAGTTCGGCCGCCGTTTGCTGACAACGCCGCCAGGTCTCGGACAACTCATTATGCATGGCTGAAAAGACATGCCCGCTCAATTTACGTGGCGTGCCGTTAACCTCGACATTGAAACTGGCCAGCTCAGGACTGGCCAACGGGTCATCAAACAGACGTAAAAATTCGTCATTCATCGAGACCGGCCGATACTGATCATCGATAAGCCAGGTCTCCAGTTCAAATCCCGCCACGCCGCCTTGTGGGTCAAAGCAGCCGGTCTCAAAATACTGTTTAAGCCGGGCTGTTTCTGTTGTCAGAACCTGTTTGAAATGAACAAAGTCCTGCTCAAAAAACTGGCTGGAGTGGATTTCCTCACCCATGTTGAGCCCATCGGGTCATCAAGCCATCCAGTTCTTGCAAGCGCTCGGGGCTACCGATGTCAAACCACAGGCCGGTATGATGTTCACCCGTTATCGACTGATCGTGCATAGCCTCACGCAAGAGCGGGCCCAAAGGGGTCTTGCCCGGCTTCAGTCCGACAAACAGCTCAGGGCGATAAAGTCCCATACCGCTAAATGTCAGGCAGGTCGGCCCGCTTGGTAGCAAATCTCCCGCTTGCAACATAAAATCCCCTGCCGGATGGTGAGGCGGGTTATTCACCAGCACCAAATGAGCCAGGCCCGTTGGCGATGGTGGCAGGGCATCAAATGAATAATTACTCCAGATGTCACCGTTAATAACAATAAAGGGCTCGTCTCCCAACAGGGGTAAGGCCCGCAAGATACCGCCCGCCGTTTCCAGCGCTTCACCTTCACGGGAATACTCAATACACAAACCATATCGACTACCATCACCAAGCTGGCTTTCAATTTGCTCCCCCAGCCAGGCAAGGTTGATCACCACATCATGGATACCAGCCTGTTTGATATTTTCCAGATGATATTCGATCAGGGCCTTGCCACCGACTTTCAACAAGGGCTTGGGGGTGGCATCCGTCAGGGGACGCATACGCTCACCCCTGCCTGCGGCAAGGATCATGGCCTTCACGGCATCACATCCAGATAGTGTTCGCCCCTGTCTTCAAGTTCACCGATAAATTGACTGAAGCTTTCAAGTTGTGGATAGCGGCTGGCGACATCTTTGACATAGCCCATAGTGCGAGGGATATCCTTGAGATAAGCCTCCTTGCCATCACGATAATTCAGGCGAGAAAAAATACCTGTCGCCTTGAGGTGACGTTGCATGCCCATCAGATCAAACCAGCTCAAAAATTGTTCGATGCCGATATCCCGTATTCTCTCCTTGGCCAACAACTGCTCATAAAACTGTGTCGCCCAGCGTTCCACCTGCGAGCGTGGCCAGGTGATATAACAATCACGCAGCAATGAAACCAGATCATAGCTAATGGGCCCAACCACCGCGTCCTGAAAATCGAGTATGCCAGGATGGGGTTCACAGACCATCAGGTTTCGTGAATGATAATCCCGATGCACCACGGCCTGGGGCTGGGCCAGGGCAGAATCAGCGAGGACAGTAAATAATTCGCTCAACATAGTCTGGCAATCCGATGTGGGCGTCATGCCGAGATGCCGCCCCAAATACCAGTCTCGAAACAGACCCATTTCATTCATGAGCAAGGTACGATCATAGGGTGGAAACGGATAATCGGCCGGAATGGGGCAAGATTGCAATTTGTTCAAGGCTGCCAGGGCGGCACTATATAATGGGACGGCGGTTTGTCCATTAAGCGCAGAAAGGTAATCCTGGCTACCCAGGTCAGAGAGCAACAAAAAACCATTTTCGGCGTCCTGTTCCAGTACCTGCGGGACATTCAGGCCCAGCTTCCTGAACTGTCCGGCAATACCGATAAAAGATCGGGTGTCCTCCTTATCAGGCGGGGCATCCATCACCACGCGGCTCTGATCGTCCCAGCTAATCCGAAAATAACGGCGGAAACTGGCATCGGCCGAGGCCGGTGCAATACTAAAACCGGTCAGCCCCAAATCTGTTTCCAGCCATTGATGTAAACGAGATAATCTTTCGTCTGTTTGCGGTGATGTTTTCATTTTATATTTTATAATTTTATTTATACTTGTTTGTCTATAGCAGCCCACGCACAATAGTGCCAGCATTCATGTCCGGTCACCAAGTCGATGCCAAAACAACATAAACAACGCATTATCCTTATTGACCTGCTGCGAGGCCTGGCCATCGCACTGATGTTTATTTATCACTTTTGCTTCGATTTAAACTATTTCGGCTATGTCAGCATCCAGTTTAACAGCGATCCATTCTGGTTAAATTTTCGCAGCCTCATCGTCAGCCTGTTTCTGGGCGTGGTCGGTTTCAGTCTCTATCTCGCCCATGAACGTCATTGGAACCACCTGGCCTGGCTAAAACGTTTTGGCTTACTCACACTGGCCTCATTGGCGGTGAGTCTGGGCAGTTATCTGATGTACCCCAACAGCTTTATTTTCTTCGGTATATTACATTTTATAGCCCTTGCCAGTCTGGTTGGCCTGCTTTTTATCCGCCTGGGCTATCTTAATCTGCTGCTTGGCAGCATCATTCTGATCGCCAGTAACCATTTCAGCCACCCCTTTTTCAATCAACCGGCCTGGCAATGGCTCGGGCTCATGAGTCACAGCCCCAGCACAGAAGATTATGTGCCTTTTTTCCCCTGGTTTGGCATCATTCTGATCGGCCTGGGCCTCGCACACTGGGCAAAAAACAACCCAACATTAAACAACATCTTACATTGGCAAAATCATCATGCCATCGTCACGATCTTAACCAGTGCTGGCCGCCATAGCTTGTTGATTTATTTACTGCATCAGCCAATATTTCTGGGCCTGCTCTATCTGGTCACGGAGCTGATAAGATAAACACGACGAAGCAAAGCAGCTTTTTTATAGTGTACAATCGTGCCGCTAGACACTAAACCGGATCAAACAGCTCTTTTCATGCTAAAGCAGCACAAGCATTTTACCTTTATGTTGAGACAAGTCCTGCCTTTCACAGCACTTGCTATGCTATCAAGTCTGTCCCATGCAGAGGCACCTGCCACCAATCAGATAGATGCTGTCAAAAGGGAGGCCTTATGCGCATTCCCGCCCGTCAGAGATAAACCGATCATTGATCCAAAACTTCCGAGCAACCAGACACACCTGCAGGCCGATGAAGCCGATATGAGCAAAAAAGACGTCACTCACTTCTCCGGCAACGTCGTCATCCAGCGTGAAGGACGTCGCATCGAAGCAAACAATGCCCGTTATTCCCAAAAAAATGAAAACTTTGACGCCTCAGGGAATGTCCGTTTTCTCACCGAAGAAATAGAAGTGCACGCGGACAAAACCAATATGAACCTGAAGGAGAATCGGGGCACACTACAGCAAACTCGCTATCGAACCTTGCCCGAAAACGCCAGTGGTAGCGCAGAGAAAATTACCGTTGATGGCCCCAAACGGTTAATCATGGAAGATGCCACCTATACCACCTGTCCACCAAATAATATGGCCTGGGAACTCAGTGCCAACGAGATCACCCTCGATAAAGAAAGCCGTCAAGGTTCCGCCACCCACGTGGTCATCGACTTCATGGGGGTACCCTTCCTCTATCTACCTTATATACGTTACCCGCTGGGTAATGAGCGCATGACGGGGCTTCTGTTTCCCAGCTTCACCACCTCAGAAAAACGCGGTACTGAAATAAGTGTCCCCTATTACTGGAATATCGCACCCGACATGGATGCCACCATCACCGCGCACAACATGACCCGCAGGGGGATGATGTGGGAAAACGAATTTCGTTATCTGAATGAGCAAAGCGAAGGCCAGATCGAACTGGATTATCTGCAGGATGACAAGCTTTATGGTAACAACCGTAAACGCCTCAAATGGCATCATCAAGCCCAGGCCGGGGCAGGCTGGTCATCCATTCTCGATTATCAGGAAGTCAGTGACACTGAACACCTCACGGATTTTGGCAATGATACCCGCACCACCAGCACCACCCATCTGAAGCAACAAATAAGCGCAAATTACAATGCCACAAGTTGGCAGTTCAGTGCCCTCGCGCAGGACTTCCAAACCCTGTCTGGCACGCAACCCTATCGCAAGTTACCCCAATTAACCCTCGCTAGCCGTCTGGCAAAGTCGGATAACAGCCTGAACTTTAATGTCCGCAGCGAATGGGTGCGCTTTGACCATACCGATGAATCCAAATTCACCGCCGACAGAAGCCACGTCCAGCCCACTCTTAGTTTGCCGCTTCGCAGCCAGGCCGCCTTTTTTATCCCAAAATTCACCGGTTATTACACACAATACGAATTAAGTGACAATGCCCCCCAGGCAGACAAGTCGCCTTCCCGTAGCCTGATGACCTCATCCCTGGATACAGGCCTGTTTCTCGAACGTAATACATCTATGGGGGATACCCCCTTAATTCAAACCCTCGAACCCAGATTATTTTATGTGTATGCACCCTACCGGGATCAGGATGACTTGCCGATCTTTGACAGTGGCCAGACAGGCTTCAGCTTTGATGGCCTGTTCCGAGAAAACCGCTTTACCGGGGTTGACCGTATTGGTGATACAAATCACCTCACCGTTGCACTGACAACACGATATTTACATCAACAAACGGGTGCTGAACTCTTTTCTGCCAGTATTGGCCGGATTTATTACTATGATGATCGGCGTGTGGGACTGAGCAGTGGTGCGGCTGAAACAGAAAATAACAGCGATTATGTGGCCCGCCTCGCCATGCGACCGGCCACCCACTGGAGACTGAGTTCAGATATGCAATGGGATGATGACACGGAGCGAACCCGCTATAGCACCTCTCGACTGTCCTACAATCGCGACAAGGATCACCTGTTCACCGTTGGCTACCGATACCGACGTGATGAATTAGCCACCCAGGATATTGGCCTTGTCTGGCGCTTTGGTTCCCGCTGGCGGTTCATAGCAGGCCATCAGTATGACAACCTGAACGAACGAAATCTGGAGACGGTTTATGGATTCAATTACGATAGTTGCTGCTGGGGACTACGCATTATGGCCAGAGAATATTACAATGGCAGCGTTGATGGTCGAGACACCTATAACAATGCCATTTATCTTGTCCTGGAACTGAAAGGCCTATCCAATTTTGGTGACAACAAGCAAACTGAAAGTATACTGACACAAGCCATCCCCGGCTATACGCCATAACCCCTGATAGACGAACACATTATGATATCAAGAAGACTTTTTTTTTCATATAAACCATTTTTGACTGGACTCGTTTTTCTATTCGGTTTCAGTGCAGCCTTACAGGCAAATAAAATTGAAGAACTGGATCGAATCATTGCCGTCGTAAACAAAAGTGTGATCACCAAAGTTGAACTGGATAAGCGTATTCAACTGCTGAAAAAACAGTTAGAGACCAACAAAACACAATTGCCACCCGAATCCGTATTTCGTAAACAAGTACTGGAACGACTCATTCTAGAGCAAATTCAATTACAGCTTGCCCAAAAACAGGGAATCCGGGTTAACGATGAAACAATCAACCGGGTTATCACGAATATAGCCAAAGAAAACAAGCTGTCCCTGGACAAATTTCGCGCGGTACTCGCCAGAGATGGCATCAGCTTTCCTGAATTCAGGGAAAATATCAAAAACAATATTCTGATGGATCGCATTAAGGGTCAGATTGTCAATAAAGAAGTCTCGATCACCCAGCAGGAGGTCAACAATTATCTGGAAAAGGCCAACAAAAGCGGTAACCAACAAACCGAATACAAATTATCACATATTCTCATCGCCATCCCCGAAGCCGCCACCCCCCAACAAATTGAGACATCAAAACAAAAGGCTGAAAAAATTCTCGGTCAATTAAACAAGGGTGCCGATTTTGCCAAGACCGCCATTGCCAATTCCGATGACCAGCAGGCTCTCAAGGGCGGAAAAATGGGGTGGCTCAAGGCCGCGCAATTGCCAACCCTGTTTACTGATGTCATTGCCGAGATGAAACATGCTCAAACCAGCCAACTCATTCGCAGCCCCAGTGGTTTTCACATCATCAAACTGGACGACAAACGCAGCGGAACTAACAAGCGTATCGTAAAGCAAACCCTGCTTCGTCATATCCTGATCAAACCCAATACCGTCATCAGTGATCAGGGGGCCAAACAAAAGTTGAAAAAAATACGCAAGCGCATTATCGCTGGGGAAGACTTTGCCAAACTGGCAAAAACACATTCTGATGACACGGGTTCCGCACTTGAAGGGGGCAGCCTCGGCTGGAGCAGCCCCGGCAAATTTGTCCCCAATTTCGAAACGGTCATGAGCAAACTCAAACAGGGAGAAATCAGCAAGATATTCAAGACCCAGTTTGGCTGGCACTTAATGCAGGTCATGTCACGCCGTAAATACGATGACAGCGATGAATACAATCGCACCCAGATACAAAAAATGATTCACAAACGCAAGGCCAATGAGGTCGTCGATAACTGGTTGCGCCGTATTCGCGATGAGGCCTACATCGAATATTATTTAAATAACTGATCGCAATACCTGATAGTTCAGTATGAGCACATCTCATTCCCAGCTCTTTGTCACCACAGGGGAACCGGTCGGTATTGGCGCGGATTTGCTCATTAAATACGTGCAGCAGGCCGCCTCAAACAATATTGTTGCCGTGGCCAGTCAGAGCCTGTTAAAAGAAAGAGCCGCAAAACTTGGCCTGCCCATCAACTTGCGGCCTTTCCATAATGAAACAGCAGGACAACAAGCTGATCAAACCCCTGGCCTGCGCATCATTGATATACCACTACAAGCCCCGGTCACCTGTGGGCAGCTCGACCCAGCCAATGCCGTCTATGTACTCAATAGCCTGCGCCATGCGGTCAAACTCTGCCAACAAACCCCTGACTCAGCCCTGGTCACCGGCCCCCTGCACAAAGGCATTATCAATGAGGCAGGCATTCCCTTTACCGGCCATACTGAATTTCTGGCCGAGCTCACTCAAACCGATCAAGTGGTCATGATGCTCGCCTGCCCCGGCCTGCGTGTTGCTCTAGCCACCACCCACCTGCCATTGAACAAAGTCAGTCAGGCGATTACACAAAAGAGCCTGCGTGCCACCATCGAGATCTTGCACCGTGAGTTGCATACCCGCTTTGGTCTGAATGCACCCCACATCCTGGTCTGTGGCCTGAACCCTCATGCGGGAGAAGGGGGTTATCTAGGCCGTGAAGAAATCGAGATCATCGAACCCGTGCTGGCATCATTACGCCAACAGGGCATGCAACTCACCGGCCCCCTGCCAGCCGACACCCTGTTCATCCCCAAGTATCTGGATAAGGCCGATGCCGTGCTCACCATGTATCATGATCAAGGCCTGCCGGTGTTAAAGCACATGGGCTTTGGCAAGGCCGTCAACATTACCCTTGGCCTGCCCTTTATCCGCACCTCGGTCGATCACGGTACCGCACTGGATCTGGCTGGAACCGGGCAAGCCAAAACCGGCAGCTTGCAAGTTGCCATCGAAACAGCCGAGCAAATGATTCACTCCTATCCTTTGCACACGGCTTCCGTTTAAAACCACAAAACACTATCCTGTCTCCTATGTCTCATCACGCACGCAAACGCTTCGGCCAGCACTTTTTACACGACCCCGCTGTGCTGCAAAGGATTACTCATAGCATCAACCCCAAGGCGGATGAGCACCTGGTCGAGATTGGACCAGGGCAGGGGGCCATGACCCATTACCTGCTACCCGCCTGCGGCAAACTGGATGTGATCGAACTGGACCGAGATCTGCTGCCACTACTGGAAAAACAATTTGGTGATGATGCCCGTTTCCACCTGCACCAGGGCGATGCCCTCAAATTCCCATTTTGCGACCTAAGGCAAACAGGCGAATCGGCTCAGAAACTGCGCATCACGGGCAACCTGCCCTATAACATCTCAACCCCACTTCTATTTCATCTCATGCAATATCGAGACTGCATAGAAGACAT
Source organism: Gammaproteobacteria bacterium (assembly GCA_022712915.1). GTDB lineage: Bacteria > Pseudomonadota > Gammaproteobacteria > UBA6429 > Thiohalophilaceae > JAHEDB01. The sequence goes on from JAFLJQ010000035.1 coordinate 13,363, forward strand.
GCACTTTATGCTACAAAAAGAAGTGGTCGAACGCATTGTGGCCCAACCCGGTGGACGGCACTATGGCCGCCTCGGCATCATGCTCAATTACTATTGTCAGAGTGAAAATTTGATGACTATCGGCCCCGGGGCCTTCCAACCTCCCCCCAAGGTCGATTCTGCCATTGTCCGTCTGGTGCCCTATTCCACCCCACCGGTGGAGGTGGATGATATTGCCCTGCTCAGCCAGGTCGTTACCCAGGCCTTCTCGCAACGCCGCAAAACCCTACGCAATAGCCTTAAAAAACAGCTAAGCGCCGAAGAAATAAGCCAACTAGACATTGACCCTACAGAGCGCCCAGAACAGCTATCCCTCAAGGAATTCGCCCGACTGAGCAACTATCTCCACAATAGGCCAGTTTAACCTCCAAAACAGGGCCCCCTTCCCTTCAAATCTTCCCCCAGCATCCGATATTAGTGTTGAGAAACACGCTATTACTGTTATTTGATGATGCAAAATGAACAAACTGCCATTGCCTTACTCATATTCCGGGTCGGTCCGGTGCTCTGTTGCACCCCCGCCAACCCGGTGCAGTCCATTATTGCCCCACCCAAATTAACTCGACCTCCCGGTTCATCCGATGCCAAACCCGGTATTTTCTATCACGCCAATCATGTCATCAGCGTGAATGACCTACGCCATCGTTTTGGTGTTAGTGAGGCAGGACGAGAACAACCCGGTCGATTGATCATCAGTCAGCAAGAAGATGTCTTTACCGCTTACTGGGTCGATGAAATTATCGAGGTCATCGATATGCCCCAAGAAGGCTGGTCAGAACCACCCAGCCATTTGCCCAAAGGGGTTTTTAATAAAGCCTTATTACGTAATGAAAAAATTTATTTGTATGCCGACTTCAGCAACTTTGAAAAGCTGCCAGAAAGTGGCTATCTGAATCATTACATCGACCAACTGACTAGCAACGTGACAACAGAAGAGGCAGAGACTAAAACAAACCCGGACAAGCATGTAAAGCAGGTCGAACCCATCGCAGTAACAAACATAAACAGCACACCGGTCCCTGAGAATGAAACAGCCGCCCAAACTAAAGCTAACCCGACCCATCCACAGGGGGAGGTGGTTGCTAAAATAGACACAGACGAACAGACAAATGATGAACTAACCGCACAACTCACAACAGATCAGCCTTCTCAACTAGATAAAGCCGATGCATTAGAGGTCACTCCATCACTTAATGAGCCGGAACCGACACAGATTGAATCACTTCCCTCCACTGTTGAAGATAAACTTGATTCAAGCAATTTAGCTGATGTCGATGATACAACAAAACACGATACGCAAATAATCGCCCCTGAAGAGACGGACATCTTATCAACACAACAAACAGACACTAACCATCAAGCGGTCAATAGTGACATTGAAGCAAACACCATCACCCCCATCCCCCCGCCCATAGCCATAGAACCCGCAGAGCAAATAACCAAGTTTGAGACAACAGATCTCATCAAAGCTACGGAGGAAGAAAAGGAAGACATCGACCCGCTACTTGAACCCCCTCCACAAACAACGGCAGAACGGGCCAACAAACTCAAAAATGAATACCTGAATCCCGTGCCCGCCATGGTGCCTGAATCTGACATTGAACCCGCAAAACCACCTTTCCCCTGGCAAAATCTTGCAGCCGCTGTTGTCCTATTTGTAACCATCGCAGGGATCGGCATCTATTACCTATGGCCATCATCGAACAAGGCTGTATACCCGCAAGCAACAGACCGTAAACCGGCAATGACTCAGCAGATGCTGACAACCAAAACAGAAAAGCCAATCCTGTCTCGGCAACAAGATAATACAAACACCAAATCAACAGCAGATGATAAAAGCACCACCATACCTGCTACAGCAAATCAGCAAGACAACGCCCCCCTGCACCGGGCCAAAAATGAATACCATGCCGAGATCAAACCTGACAATAAGGGTGTCACCATAGTACTTGAATCACCGGAAAAGGGGCCAGTGTTAAAACGAAAAGAAAATACAAAAAATATTGCTTTATCAAAGATAAAAGACAACTCAACACAGACAGGTAAACACAAAAAAACGAAACAACCACACAAGGAAGAAATCATTCATATTGTCATCAAAGGCGATACCTTATGGGCTATCGCCGAGCATTATGTTAACAACCCTTACAAATACCCTAAACTGGCCCGCTTGAGTGAGATTACGAATCCAGATCGAATTTACCCCGGCAACCAGGTAAGAATTCTACGTCGCAGTAAAAATACTGATTGATAGCGGAACAGCTAATCATGTCAACAAAGAATAATAACAAACATCCCCAGATAAAAATTCACGGCCAGTATGCATCAGAAATCACGGCTGCCGGTTTAATACATCGCATTTTCCACTATCACATCAAGATCAACCATCCTGGACAAAACAAGCAACAGGATTATGAACGCGATATGCATATTTGTGAGCCACAGCAGAATATAACTGAGCCCGATGATGTGCAACCTGCCTTGCAGGCACCCTCGACAAACACGGACAAGCCGATTCAGACAAAGACACCAGAAAGACACCACGTACCCCATCCGCCAGCCAATGACGCACCGTATACCAACATCGAATTAATACAATCACCCAAAGTAAAGGACGCTTCTATAAATAGTAATTTTTTCGTAAGAGCAAGGAAGCACCGCGCGCAGAACCGCAGTGTATATGACATACATGAGGACAAGGTGCCGTCCAGGTGTTCAAGCACGGCGCTGACGCCGCTATCGCGGACTTGTGCCCCTGTGGGTGAAAAGTGCATTTATAAAAATGTCCTAAAGACTATCACCATCATGTCAAAAGAGGTGCCTATAAAACGGGTTGTCGAACCGATAAAAACTGCTCTCAACATCCTCAGACTCGAAGCATTACTAACGTCCGTCAAGCATGGGCTAGCCAAACTCAAACACAAACTAATGAGCCTTAGTCCAGATTCAGTGAAACAAACAACAAAACCTGCCCTGACATCACCACAAATACGCAACATTCTCACTAACAACACTCACACATATGCGAAGATGGCTATTATATTGCTGTCTGTCTGTTTGATGGCCGTATCACTGTTATATTTTTTTTATTACAAAACTGAAACCATTCGCACGGTAAATCATGTCACTGAAACAAAAACTCCACCAGAAATAAAACACAGCAAGGATCAATATCACGCAAAAATTGAACAACACATTGATGGTGTTAGCATTACCATTCAGGGACCGAATCATGAAGAAGTCCTGACAAAACTACCACCCGGTTATCATCCGATAGTCATCGGCAACAAAATTGTGCATATTGTCACACCGGGGAATACACTCTGGTTTATTGCCAAACGCTATATTAAAAACCCTTACCGCTACCCAGAACTGGCGCGCCTCAACAAGATAAAAAATCCCGACCGAATTTATCCCGGAGATCGCGTTATTATCCAGTACATTCACCAGCCTTGATCCATTCTGTTTCATACGTACAATAGCCAGATGACTGAAAACACACAAATGATCAACGTCACTCGCTGTGCCGAGTTAGACACAAATGCCCTGCAAAACCTGCTCACGCCCTACAATATAAACGTTGAACTCATCGCCGCTAGGGAAGCCATACCCGGCTCCTTTTGGGGGGATGAAGAAGCCGGACTGATTGATAACCGATTATTGATTCGCCTGGATACACCTGTCCATTCAGCCCTGCATGAGGCCTGCCACTACATCTGTATGGATCAATTTCGGCGTGACAAACTACATACCGATGCGGGAGGTGGTTATGACGAAGAAAACGGGGTCTGTTATTTGCAAATTTTATTGTCAAATCAATTGCCGGGAATAAACCCAAAACAAATGATGAATGACATGGATGCCTGGGGTTACAGCTTTCGACTTGGCTCAACGCAAGAATGGTTCATGTTTGACGCAAAAGATGCCGCTAACTGGCTCAAACAATATAACTTGATCGATACGCAGAACATGCCAACATGGAAATTACGAATATAACTATCCGCTCATACTTACTTCTGATGACGTTTATTCAACAGACAGGTTAAACATTATGGTATTTGAAAATATCCGTAACTATTACGAGCAAATAGTATTGCATCATATCCTGGAGACCATCGATCAAATAGAAGACCACGACTTCATTGAAGACATCGCCTGTGTTGCCCTCAACCAATTACCGGCCCGTTATGTAAAACATAATGTTGATATGGTTTATTATCTAACCGCTGAAGAACGTAGCACCATGCAGAAACAGATTGAAAAGGCCGTCACACATGCCATTGAATACGTCTCCGCCCACCGCAAAACAATTTAATGAAACAAACAAAACATCCATTGCCTTACCCCTATTGTCTAAGCAACTCAAGTATGTAAATATTCAGCCATGAACGCACATATTATCCGGCAGCCCATTAATGGACACTTCTATAAATGCGCTTTTTACGCGATAGCAGTGTCAGTACCGTGCTCGAATCCTCATGTATGTCATATACACTGCGGTTCTGTGCGCGGTGCTTCCTTGCTCTCACGAAAAAATCACTATTTATAGAAGCGCCCTAATGTCTATTTCAAATACAAATGATGAACATGATACTCGCGTTGAAGTCGAAGCCAGTTATATCCCGGAACAATCGGCCCCGCAACTAAACCGTTATGTCTTTAGCTACACCATCACCATTCATAACCATGGTTCTATCGCCACCAAATTAATGACCCGCCACTGGATGATCACCGATGCCAATGGCAAGGTAGAAGAAGTCCACGGTGAAGGTGTGGTCGGCGAACAACCCTATCTGAAACCCGGCAATGGCTTCCGCTACACCAGTGGCACAATCATCGAAACCCCCATCGGGAGTATGCAGGGCAAGTACCATATGATTGCCGATAACGGCACTGAATTTGATATTCCGATCCCCGCCTTCTCCCTCGCCATACCCAATGCCCTGCACTGAAGGTCACCACAACACTGCGCCTCAAGCAGCTTCAAGCATTTGTAAAATAAGTAATTTTGTTCTCCGCCCCCCCTCTCATTTTACCTATATTTTTCATCTCGCAATCCAGTTTTATATTGCAAATAAACCCCTGACGCTTGGCAATAAAGTAATACCTCAATAGACCGATACTTAATAGATAGGTAATACAAGATTCAGTTATCAGGGATGCAATACGCACTATGTCCGGCACAACACCATTCAGACAAAACAGGTCATTCGCAACCATGCAGAAAGTATGGCTGTTATGTCTGTCATGCCTGCTTGCATCAAACAGTCTGGCAGCAACAAATGAGACAACCCCCAAAGCTAAAACAGCGACGGCAAAGACCATTCTGAACAATTCAAGCAAGCAAGCAAAAATACCTGTGTTCCCTAAAACACAAAAAGGCGCCAGACAGGCCTTCAAGCAAAAATATTACAGCACTGCATTAAAAATACTCATAGCACTGGAAGAAAAACATGCCGGCAAAATTGAGTTTGACTATCTGCTAGGTCGTACTGCCATTGAAGTAAAAAATTATGATCTGGCTATTGCAGCCCTTACTCGTGTATTAACCATCGATCCATCCTTTGCTGCCGCACGCCTTGAAATAGCACGAGCCAATTACAGCAAGGGTGTGGCAAAACTGTCTCGAGGGCCATTTGAACAGGCGAGGTCTGAATTCAAACTTGTGCTGCAACAAGACCCACCTGAAGAGATCAGACAAAGTATCCAGCAATACCTGGAATATATTGACAAGTACCTTAAGGTCAGGGAAGCAGAATCCTATGTATTTGTTGAACTAGGCGCGGGTTATGACTCCAATGTCAACAGCACATCCGATTATCCATATTTCAGCTATTACGATTCTTTTAACGGCCGACAAGAAACATACAAACTCGGTCAATATACGGAACAAAAAGAATCGACCTTTGGTCAGACCCGAATCGGGACAGGTATGACCTTACCTATATTTTCAAATAACTTTGAAATTTTTGGCGGTCTCATGGCCGGGGGTAAATCATATAGTAGTAATCATGATTACGATCACATCTGGTCTCAAATACATTTTGGCATGCATCACTATGGCAGTTCTGATAAAAAAACAATTCAAATCAAATCCAAATCAACCGACGTATACTCAAATAAAAACAAACAAGAGAATTATCATGAAGAAAATCAGTTTCGTATGCAATGGGACAAACGCGCAAATAAAACCAATGCGCTCTCACTATGGTTATTAGGTGGTGACTCCAGTTACCATGTTCGCGGCACAGAGGTTTATTCCGTTTCTTACAACCGCCAAGGAATTGAATGGACACACCTGATTGAAGGCAAACGGAAATCCAGTTTCCAGCTCATGCTCATGAATGGTCGAGACAACCCACAAGAATGTAGAAACAACTCTGACCCCTGTCCAGAATCATATACGCGGGATGTCGCCGGTGTTCGAGTTGCCTGGTCGAATAATATATTCAACACCTCCCGATTCTACACCAGTTTGTTTTATCAGTATTCAGAGTACGATAGAGAATTCTTTTATCAACGTCGCCTGGATAGACGAAGTGAATTATTTATGGGTATAAATACAAAACTGGGTAACTATTGGCATCTACGTCCTGAAGTACACTATATTCATAACCATTCCAGTCTCGATCTTTATGAATTTGAACGTAGTGTTGCTTCACTGACACTCAGGCTGGAGTTCTAGCTTATGAAATTTCAAACAACCCACTTCAATAACCTGTGTAGACTGTTTATTCTATCCGCCTGTCTCATGCTCCCCTCTCAACAGGTTCTTGCCCATGCAGGCACCATCCTATTTGCCAATGGCAGCGTAAAAGTTAAATCAAAAAAAGGGGATATTCGCGTAGTCAAGCGTGGCAGCAAAATTCGAACGGGTGAAACCATCATCACAGGAAAAGACAGCCGTGCTCAAATACGCACGGGAGATGGCAGCTTCATATCATTGCCGCCCAAGAGCCAACTGGTCGTTGCCGCACATAAACATACCGGCCCCATTGAAAAACAACATAGCTCACTGGATCTGGTGAAAGGTGGCATGCGGGCAGTAACCGGTTTAATCGGTAAAAACAAACCGGATAATTTCCGTATTACGGCACGTGGTTCCACCATCGGTGTTCGCGGCACTGAATTTGTCGTGCAAATCTGCGACAACGATGAATGCAATCAAGCCGCCAAGGGTAAAACCAAAGATCCTGCCGATAATGGCGTCTATGTTGGTATTGTCAGTGGAGCCATCACAGTACAACAAAATAAAAAACAAGTTGAGCTGGACGCCAGCCTGAACGTAGTACTGGGTGTTAGCATGGGGATCAAAAAAGACTCAGTACAATACGTTTTCCTCGGTGAAGGTAAGAAAAAAGAACCCGAAAAACTCAAACAAGCCCCCATCGTATTGGTACAGGCCATGGCACCACCGCCATTAGTCATAAAACCCAAGAGAGCCAAAGATGAGCACAAAACACCCCCGCTGCACAATATGTCACCTTTCCAAGGTATAGAAGTGGGCAAACTTCAACTCCACCTGGCGACCACCGCCCCCACTGCCAAGCCGATCTCAGCCCTGGAAGACTTTGAAAAACTGGCATATCCGTCCCAGCCTGACATCGCAAGCCCACACCGTGAAATCCGTGGCCCAATCTCTGGGCACAATATTAATGATGGTCAACAATATGATCTGACCGAAGGTTTTCCCCGTCCGGATTTCTTCGTGCCTTAATCGACAAGTCCACATCAGATCATGTTTTAAATGAATATTGGCCTGTTAACGACGAAACAGATAGCAATCTCAATGATTATGACAAGATAGTCTTCTTATAGTGGATCCCTTATCCTATATTTGTTAATTTCATCGACATGGCAACATACGCAATTGGTGACTTACAGGGCTGTTACGACGACCTACAAAACCTGTTAAACAAACTCAACTTCAACCCTGAGCACGATACACTCTGGCTGGCCGGTGATCTGGTCAATCGAGGCCCCGATTCCCTCAAAACACTGCGCTACATCAAATCCCTCGGTAAACGGGCCATCACCGTACTGGGCAATCATGACCTGCACCTACTGGCCGTGGCCGCAGGCATAAAAGAAGCCAAAGACGAAGACCTGCTTCAGGTCATAGAAGCAAAAGACTGCCACGAACTCATCGACTGGCTACGCCACCGCCCGCTGATTCATCACGATGTCACAAGGCAACTCACCCTGGTTCATGCCGGAATCTACCCTGGCTGGAACCTCGAACAAGCCCTTGCCCACGCCAGGGAACTCGAATCCATCCTGCAAGGCGAGCACTACCACGATTTTTTACACATCATGTACGGCAATGAACCCACCACATGGGAAAATGATTTAAAAGGCTGGAACCGACTGCGCTTCATCTGCAACAGCCTCACCCGTATGCGCTATGTAAATGAAAACGGCCGCCTCGATCTGCTAGACAAAGGCAAACCCGGCACCCAACTCGAAAACTACCAACCCTGGTTCGAAATAACCGAACGTAAAACAAAACAAAACATCATCCTGTTTGGCCACTGGTCAACCGTTGGCAAAGCAAAAACAAAAAACATCTACCCACTGGACTTTGGTTGCGTATGGGGCGGGCAACTCACTGCACTAAGGGTCGACGTAGAACCGATGGAATATATCAGTGTTGAGTGTGCCGGGGTTAAAAAACCGGGGGAGGGTTAACAACAATCAGTACGATGAAAAAAGCTTGTCATGGCGAAGGAATGAAGCAATCTCGTGATGTACCAAATATTCTCAAGACTATCGCGTCAACACGGAAAAATAACTTTTTTCCATCTTTCCTCGCAAAGACTGTTTAATCCAATTTTGTGGGAATCCCTCAGGGTCAGAGATTATTGGGATCCCAGACAAAGATTAAAAGAGTAGATTTACATCACGTGAACCACGTAATACCCGAACCAGTTCTATACCGTGAGCATTGGGGCGGTAGTACAACACATATCGATCAACGGGGAAGCTTTTGATGTCCGGCAACAACTCCGGTCGATCAACACCCAGATCTTTGAACTCCGCCAGTTTTTGCGCTTTCTCCTGCAGATGCTCTAAGAAGTGGTCGGCATTCAAGGGCTGGTCTTCGGCAATGTACAGCCAGATATCAATCAGATCTTGCTCCGCTTCCGGCGAAATATCAGGGTGGGCATTAACGATTCCCGCTTTGAGCAGCTCGTGCCTTGGCCTTAATAGCATTAATATCCAATGGCTTGCCTTCGCCATTGTCCAGGGATGCCAAACCCTGATTAATATTCTGGCGAAGAGCCTCTAATTTCATGGATTGAAGTGCATCGCGCTCTTCCAATAGCCTAAGCGCTTCACGCACGACTTCACTCACAGAGTTGTACATACCGCCTGCAACCTTATGTTTTACATAGAATTCTAACTGAGGTGTCAAAGATACATTCATGGTACAAGCCTCCCGGATCAGGTATTGAACAATAATAAGATTATAGCAATGATTGCTAATCCTTGTTATCGGCATTGCTCAATAATTTCGCGCTGGCCACTTGCACCCAAGGGCACTCAAGCAATATCTTTTCATTCGTTATTTAAATATAAGCTATTGATTATTAATGATAATACACTCTATTCTAAAATGGGTGTCCACAAACATACGAACACATCGAGGTACACCATGTCCCAGCCCACGACCATGACCATTCGTCTAGATCCTGAACTTAAATCTCGCCTGGATAAACTGGCCTCCGCCACTCATCGCAGCAAGTCCTTTCTGGCTTCTGAGGCTATTCGAGAATATATCGAACTTAACGAGTGGCAGATTCAAGAGATAAAAGACGCCATCAAAGATGGCCGATACAGGTGATTTTGCCGACGAGAAAGAAGTAAAGGCCGTCTTCAACAAATGGGGCGCTAATGCAAATTAAATGGCGACGCAAGGCACTGCAAAACCTGAATAATGAAGCTGAGTATATCGCCAAAAATGACCCTCAAGCGGCACAATTAATTGTACAACACATTTTTCAAACTATTTCATTATTAAAAGAAAATCCATCCCTCAGCCATCCCGGCCGACTACCCGGCACACGTGAACTGGTTATCCCCAAAACACGTTATGTCATACCCTACCGTGTGCGACCTCGGTTGCAGCAGATTGAGATACTGCGAGTATTTCACGCCTCTCGAAAACAACCTGAACGCTGGTCGTATTTTCTTATACCTTTAGAAAGTTTTCTATTAACATCAAAAGACTCTGACTAACAAAACGACACGGCATAAAGCCAAGCCTTGTGCGTCTCACGTCTTCATTGTTTTACGGATAAACTGATCCAGCTCGGTTCGGCTTATATTCATATTAACCGCTACACTATTCAGGAAGCGATCACGATTAACACCGCCTAAGGTGGGCAATGACATGAGCAATGCCGACAGATACGCAGCCTTCCTCTGGTGTTTTTCCCGCTGTTGTCTATTCAATGCCATCAATCGATCACTGACATAAGAGATGGTTTCTCGCATCATGACCAACACCCAGAAGTATCCAAATGCGGCCTTAGGTGACAGGCCAGCCTCGGTGTCACTCTCCATATTCAGGAAGTCACACAGCTCGACCATAGCACCAACACGATCAATAGCATCGATACACTCAATAAAGCTCGCCTGCTTTTTAGAGTGTTCAAAAAATGGGTGGTGAGGTATTGGGCGGCATGACCCTGGGTTGTCAGGTTTTATTTTCTTCACACTCATATCAAGCCACCGCCGTATTGTTGGCTACCGCGATAGAAGATAGGAAGCGCTCTAGGCGCAACTCGATTACAATTCTGTTTGGTCATTACGGATACTCCTATGTCGTCTGTCTGGAGTATCAAGGGTAAACCAGTTTAGAGAAAGGCCGGTGTACAATGCACACTTATTGGGGAAAAATATTAAAAATATACGGAGTCACTGCTATCCCGTTAAGTATTTAGTTCATTGTAAAGTTCTAAACCGCAAAGGACACAAAGGATCGCAAAGTTATTTTATTTTACATTAGAGGAAAATTAGAGATTACCCGAAGTATTCAAGATCATTTTTTATCAGTTACCGAATTTATTTTTCCTTTGCGTCCTTTGTGTCCTTTGCGGTAAAGTGTGTTTTATAAGCTTATTAAGTGTCATGATTTAACGCTTAATGATGTGAGCGCGTACACGGATTACTCTTTGAACATGGTGAAGGCCTGGGTCTCCAAGCCAGGTTCCGCAAGGTACCGAGTTATGCAGGATAGAGCTCTCCGTCTTCTCAAATATGAAATTCAATCCAGAGACTTAGCACCCAAAAACTAACAAAATCAAGGGTCAGAGAAATAATTGTTCTCTAACCCCGTTTGTTTACGCTTACTTAAACAAATGTAACCCATTAATTATTAGCAATAATTCACTATTTCTTAACATGGGTGTCCATGCAAGCATTTTTTATTGGGGTTGACACCACAGTCCCCTGTTAGCTTTTATTGCAACTCCCAAAACCATATTTCCTTTGAATTAAAGTAACAGTTTGAATTACAGACAGATACGGCGTTAGATATTTCTATAAGATCTATATGCCCGCCGCCATAGCCAGTTATTTTCCAAAACAGAACAACTCCTTTCTTTCCAGTGATATGTTTTATAAATTCAGATGGTTTATATACTTTTGGTTTTCCAAAAACATGAGGTTTCATAAGCTGATCAGCCAACAATTTTGCTCCTGGCTCAATCAATTTTCCTTTGTGTTGTCCATTCTTAATCTTCAATCGTCCTAGGAAGTTAATGTTGCTCTTGATCAGCGTAAGGCTCATTCGAACTGCACATGTGTTTTCGTATGCCGGATTTTGTCTCATCAGATTATCAAGGTTGTATCCCATTTCTTTGTATACATCTTCTCCAGATTTATAACTAGGATTCATTCGATCTGATGAGTAATGTTTACTCTTTAAAATAGAATAATGTACTCTCATTTCTTCCTCCCACAGGGATATCTCTGACTCAGAATTTCGTCAATAACTGAGGATGCTCTTTTATCAAATTGGTTATTTTTTAGTTTTTTAAACTCTTCAAATATCCGCTCTCTGAGCGTAACTGTCTTAAAGGTGCGATAGTCACACCATGCTTTTCCTTCGGTTGTATCCATAACCCCAAGAAGATACAGCTCAGCATTCATTCTCTCGTTGGCATCTAGACTCATGTATGATTTAAAAAACTGTCTCGCAGACAAATTGACACTATCAACTGTTATCTTGTCTATCGGCAATATTTGCTCTGCAAATGATGTTAACGGAAACAAAGGGAATAACAATGCGAATGCGAGAAGCCTAGAAGCTGATCTGCAAGAAAACCCTGTTTTAGTAAATTTAAGATTATTCATATTTAATCCTCTGAAGTGTACTCAATCTACATGCTAACGATTTTATAACGTGATACCTTGAGTGATAGAATAAATCTAGAAGAAGAACAAAGTCTGTGTTGCGGTTCTATGCCTGATCTACTTCCTGCGTACCCGTCACTAACAAGTTACCAGCATAACGCCAAATGCCTTAACTACTCAAGGTTTTCAGGCATTTGTTAAGCTGTCAGATAACGTGAATGGATACAGGGATATATAAAGTAAGTAGGGAATGCCTTTTAGCCTTTCTAATTTTAACGTCTTTAGCTTCTTTATTTATGGTTTTCTTTTTTGTCTGTCATCACTTTAATACGTTGGCGCAAATCTTCTGGAGCAGCAAAGAATCAAGGGGTCAGCTCACTTGAAATACCACCTATAAATTCCTTACTTTTCCGATCACCACCATGTGAAAGTTTTCTTACTCTTCGCTTTAACATCTTTTCTATTTCTTCCTGAAAAGACTGGTTGCCTATCGCCGTGCATTGTTGTGTATTCATACGAATAAAGGTTAATGCTTCCTTATCAATATGACTTCGGAACAATGCCCGGTAGGCCTGTTGTCGCTTGTCCGGTGCAGTTCCCAGTTCTTTATACAAACTGTGCGGCGTAAGATTTTCATATTCATTTTCACCCAAGGCATTAGCTCGATAACTTGACCACTTATATTGCCCTGGCCCTCTCACCATCCCAGCCCTGACAGGATTGAGTTCGATGTAACGACTACAGATCAGCAGATATTGGTCTGAGTCAATGATGGCTGATTTATATCTTCCCTCCCACAAAGTACCTGTTCGTCGGTAGGTATCATTAATGTAGCGCACATATTTTCGGCCAACGGCCTGCATTAATAACGATATACTTTTCTCAGTCTGCGGCGTTAACAACAAGTGAACATGATTTGTCATTAATACATAGGCATGGATATAACATTCATGC
>JAFLJQ010000050.1 GCA_022712915.1 Gammaproteobacteria bacterium
CAGCAAATACTTCGATTAGTACAGCTCAACCTGTTCGAAAAACGAGACTTGCTTGCCTTGTTGCGAGGTGATCCTCCTGTTGACCAAGTGGGTTCCACTAAACAATTAGCTTTGCTGTGAAAGTTAACGGGACAGCAGTGAACACAGACACAATAATAAATGTCGTGTTTTCTCCTTCTACTTAAACATCTCCATCAATGTTGCCTCCGCCTTGGCACCAAGATAGACATATATGCCAAGGGCGATCAGTAAACCGACAGCCGAAAACATCATCCACACTGCATGGGCAAGCTCCTCTCCACCCGAAAGCGCCGACTTGAACATCAACAACAGTGCTTCAATAGATACAGCAATCAGGATAGCCGCGACAAATCGAGTAATAGTACGCCTAGTTGAACTATGTCGAAAAATATCCTTGTGCATAAGCACCTCTTCTTCCAGAGTTGTCTTGGCCAAATCGAAGATTGCTAAGCCCAAGGTCAGGTAGATAATAATGCTAAACGGCTGCAAATACAGTTTATCGCTACGTTTGTCAGTATGTTGAATAAAGCTAACAAGCTCATTGAATGAGGCATATAGCAATAGCCCCACCACAAAAAACAGTCCTGTTGCTATAAGGGTATAGATTGCTTTAAAGAAAGGCGAAAAACGGCGCCGAGCAGTATCCCCCATCAGAAATTCAATAATCTTGGTGAGATTAATATCCAGAGCCACATAACCAATGCTTTCACTATCATGGTTCTTCACCGGCACTACCGCTGAAATACAAAGACGATGACTCGCATTTGAGAGATAGGGTTCAGTAACAACGAGCACATCTTTCTCTTGAGCAAGTTTAAAATAGGGCCTCTGGCTACGATCCCGGCCCTCCCCAGGATAGTCGATCTTTTGCCCGGGAGGTGATAGATTATCGCTGAGCTGCTCACCTTCAATATCGAGCGTGTAAAGCAGCTCAACAAAAGGGTAACGCTCCCCCAAACTGTGAATGGTGTCAATTTGCAGACTATTGTCATCGAACAAACGTTGTTCAGCGATCCCTGAAAGTATTGAGCCCATTAATCCTTGGATATCTTCACGATATTGACGATATCGTTCAATAACACCGATATAACTCATTTCAGACATATTGCCACCTTTTTAGTATTATAAATCAAAACATATTTGCTACAGAGGATGCACTACATTGGTGCTAGCCACTATCCCACTCTTCTGCTAAACATTTTACCATGCCTAATATGAAGTTTTATATATGGATTAACGGCCTTAACCCGGATAAGTGACATCGGCAAAACACCAATTTCAACGGATAAGCGGTAATGAGGCTTGAGCAAACTCCACAGGAAAGAGCAAACGGGTAGCTCAGATAGAGCCCTCGGAAGTAAACAAATAATGAGCAAATTCAGGTAAATCTGCAAAATTATGCGATGACAAACGTCTTATTTTCCGATATTTTTCAAGATTGCAATCGCAGTTTTTTAGTAACGTACCCCACAGCAAGATAACACCTTCAGAGACTTAACCATATTGGAGAGGTGACAACTATCCTCTCAGGAAACAACTTATCAGATTTGAGCTTTACCAAAATTCTAGTAATCTAGAACAATGGTAATTTTTTTATCTGTATTTAATGTGAAATTTGAATTAATAAATTTAGGCGGCCCTGATTTTTTATCTGATTCACCAGACACTCCGACTCCCTCATCAGGAAAACCAAAAAAACTTTTATCTAATATACCATTATTATTTTGATCATGAATAGCCGCAATAGCATAGGTGCCAGGGTCTATATTATTAAATACTATTTTTGCTGTTAAATTAGCAATATTGGCTCTCCCTTTTGTAATAGCCTGGGCGATATTATCCGGGAATGACTCTGCATTATTATGTAAAGCAATAATTACCTGTCCCTGATTATTATTAAACCCTCTTAATAACACCTCAATATCTGCAGCCATTAATGATTTGCAAATACCCAGATATAACATTAAACAGCCAACAACTAATTTTTTCATCATTATGAAAGTATCCACAGTAATTATTCGTTCAATTTCATTTAACCATCCAAGATCTGATTTCGGCTAGCATGTTTTATCTAGAGCCATTAATTTAGTGCGATAAAGTTCTCATTAGCAGATTATTTTTTAAACTTGACTATAAAATAGTGCTCAGCAAACTTATCCGCCAAAACTACCCAACAAACATTGCTGCTGAAGAATATGTCAAAATATAGAGGTAAAACAAAAAAACTAATTAAATCTAAAACACTAAATTTAGTATACTATCCGCTATTCTTGTGCCTGATGCTTAGCTTTAATGAAATCTTTATGACTAAGATGAATCAGATCTGCAATACCTCTGACTAAGTGCTCTTCATATTTATCAATCTGTCCATCAGATAAAACAACACTCCATAAATTTTTCATTAAAAGCTGCTTATTTTGATAGGGCAATTCTGAATTAATAAGTGAAGTATAGTGATGAAGGGAAACCATATTCTTCATCTTTTCATTCGCCTTTAAAAACAACTCACGTGCAGCAGACTCATCAAGCTCAAACTGCTTTTTCAATAATTGAATCACGAGAATTTTCTCTTGCTCATCCAATTGATGATCGGCATGCATAACCTCAACCAAAAGTATTGCAATCGCAAACTTTAAGCTATCAGCAGCATCCTCTTTTTCAAACCTGTTAGATGATGATGTAATTTTTTCTAATGCGGACTTTATTTTTTTTAACATTTTATTATTCTATAATAATCTGGTTCGTGACCGCAAGTAACTATTCAAATCTTGCCTATCGTTGCATTAACTAAAATTACTCGAGGCTTTCATTCCATCAAAACTATGCTCAGAATCTATACTTTGCTTCAAAACTGTACGTAACTTTTCCCACGCTTTTTTAAATTCATCAGAAATATCACCCTCCTTAAAAACACTGATATTTTGTTTTATTTCATTAAGCGTCAGAACAGTTTTAGGTTTTCCCTTTGGGAAAAAACTGTCTCTATCGAAGACCACATAGCCATTTACCGGAATGCCGGGGATCAATGATTTAATGGTGACTAAATCGATCTCAAGTTGACGCATCGGGTTTTCAAAGCTATAGCTACGGCGAGCAATAATCTGAGTCCAATGACTGATATTCTCAGCCCCATAAATCATCCCTTTATAAGGTTTTTGACTAATAATAAAAACACCATGAGGTGTCAACACCAACCAATCAATAAACGAGGAACCTTCCACCGCATCTGGAATCATAATGTTCTTCATGTAGTGCTTACTTATTTTTCGAATTATACGCGGAAAATAGCGATGTGATTCCTTTGATTGGAAGGTTTTCCACATCATAAACAGGATAGTAGCTATAATGACAAAAAAGACCAGCCCAACTAGTAGATAATCAGACACTGTAAACCCCTAGCATAGTTAACGCCCCTTTCGCACATATTTAAAGAGTATATATTTTGACACAGTTCCCTGATTTAGATAGCAAAATTTATTACACTCCTGTTAAATATTAAAAATGAGCCTAAAATGAATCTAACACAAAAAAAAAATATAACTACCTTTTCATCATTCAAAATGAAGCCCGCGATACTCTCCAACCATGAAGTATCAATCGGCCATTTCAACTCTGACTTTAATTTTACAGACTTTTCCCTCGTTATTATACTAGGACTCAGCATCCTGATATGAATAATGATCACATAATAAAACTTAGACAAGCAGAACAAATAACTCAAGATTACGGCAAATTACTTGGGGAAATTACTTCTGCGGCCTATGCCCATTCAGGCTCTCTATTACCTCACAGCAAGGATCAGATAAAGGATGCTATTCAACTGCTGTTGAATGAAATAGGCCAGGACAGTGCCGAGGTAAGAAACAGTCTTATTGAAGCTTATGTACTTCTTGCAAAATTCATTTCAGAAGAAGATACAGCCATTCTTGAAAAAGGCCACGATGCCTTAATTAAGGGTAAGGCCGACAATCACTTTATAGATGATGCAGACCAGGCAACAAAAATTATTAACAATATAAAACTTGAAATGGAAAACTTAATGGAAGATCTTAAAATTTTCCTTAATTGATTTTCTTAATAATTTTTTTAGTATCCTTAAAAGTAAAGGCAAAAATACTAAGAGGCTCACGCTTACCTTTTACCTTAATGTACTGCTCTTTTCCCTTCCATATTGTTTCTGGCAAATACTTGAAAGAAAACTCACTCAAGACAATATCTTTTTTGAGAGTCTTACTCGCACTCTCCATTCTAAAGGCAATATTAACGGCATCACCAAGGGCGGTATTATCCTGAGCCAAACCACCAACAGAGGCCGTTCCTGTGTTAATACCTACACCTATTTTTAATTTACTTGGTAATTGACCTTTATACTCCTTATTCAGGTTCTCTGTAATATGGTTAATTTCATCTGCGACTAATAAAGCATGTCTAATTGTTTTAAGTTGGTTATCATCTGTTTCCCAACGAGCAAATACACAATCACCTATAAATTTATCAACCAAACCTTGCTGACTGGCGACAATATTGTTTACCTGATGAAACCAGGAGTTCATTATTTTGGTCAAGGTATTAATCGGTACTTGTTCTGACATAGATGTAAAACCGCGTATATCAGCCACCAAAATTGTAATTTGCTTGATAACTGCGGCAGAACGAACAATGGTTTCCAGCATAGAAACACTATCAATCAGGTCAACATCTTTATTTAACTCCTCAAACAGAATCTTGGTCAGACCAACCTCAATAATATCTCCATTTTTAAGCAGTTTAGGAGCAACCACTCGTTGTTTGTTGACGAAACTACCATTCGAACTCCCACTATCGATTAGATAAAAGTCGCCCTCACCCAAACAACGTATCATGGCATGGTTTCGTGAAACAGTCAGTTCCGGAATAATAATGTCGCAGTGTTTATCACGCCCGACTGTCAGCACAGACTTACAAACTATTTTATACTGTTTGGAATTATTTTTGTAGGAGACTGTAGCAGCCATCTTTCACCACGGAACAACAAGACTGTTCCTGCTTGTTAATATTTATAACAATAATCATACTATTATGCCGCACATTACACGTCAAAAAAATTTATTATCTATGGCAAACTCCGGGCATACATTATATTTCTATGATTTTGCCAATAAATAGCGCTTTTGTTCTGCAACCGGCCGGTGCAAATCCACTTCATTTGCCGCCCGCAAACCCGATAGAATATCCTCGTAATCTGGATTGTCTATTTGCTTTGCCTTTACATGAAGATCAGCCGTCTCACCATAGTTCTGTTGGATATATTCATCAACAGCATTTTTTGCCTGTTGTGTACTAGCAAAATCCGATACCAGTTGGTTAATGCGAAATAACCATGCTTGTGCAAAGATATCACCTCGCCGGGTCTTTTCTTTTTTTGTTTCAACATTAAGCGACCAGACAAAATCTTTTCTGGCCCGCTTCAATCGGCGATATAATATTTCAAAGGTGTAACCGCTAATCTCAGGTGAATGTCCGACACCGATAAATCGAAAATGGTGATTCTGTCCCTCTCTACGAAATAAAAAAGCCCGACAGTCAAATGACTGGGCAACAATGTTTGACAGAGCCAATACCCAAAATGGTGGTTTGTAATCAATGCCGCTACTGACCGAGGATTCCTTCACCCCACTGGCCAAAACCTGCTGTTCAGAAATGTCATATTTCCTCATCATGTTGCGAGCCTGTCGAATCGCTGCCGCCGCCTCATTGGGGTTACAGGACTCAGAGAGCCGCATACACTTGCAGATTTTATCGATGATCTTGTCTTTATCCATGACGGCTATCCTGATAACTTAGAGAGAACGTTTTTTATCCTGCAATATCACGATAATTATAACATTTTCAAGCAATTAAGCATGCTGAATCATGATCTTGCCACTAGCATACTCGATTGAATATCGTAAAATTAGCCCCATTATTTACAGTTAGACCATTCAATTCAAGTACAAAATTGCGTATTCTACAGATTCAAATGTTTAATAACCCATGTGGTATGGAGTCATAAATGAACGCAGTTATTGACAAACCCACTGTAGACCACAACAGTATTCGCCAACAAGCTGAAATGGTGCTGCCTCCCCCTGTTCTATCGGCAGCCGAACAGAAAACCTTGGTAGCACGAATCAAGCAATTGCTCATAGATCAGGATGCCGCTCTAGTAACTCACTACTACACTGATCCAGCTTTACAGCAACTGGCAGACGAAACAGGTGGACTTGTCTCTGATTCTCTTGACATGGCCCGTTTTGGTCACAGACACCCGGCTGAAACCCTGGTCGTGGCCGGAGTGCGTTTTATGGGTGAAACCGCCAAGATCCTAAGCCCGGAAAAGCGCATCCTGATGCCAACGCTGGAAGCCGAATGCTCGCTGGATCTCAGCTGCCCGGCTGATGCATTTGCTCGCTTCTGTGATGAGCACCCCGACCACACCGTGGTGGTCTACGCCAATACCAGTACCGAAGTAAAAGCCTGTGCAGACTGGGTCGTCACCTCCAGTATTGCGGCCAAAGTTGTCCAACACCTGACCGACAATGGTGAACAAATTATCTGGGGGCCAGATAAATATCTGGGCAGTTATGTCGAACAAATGGCAGAGGCCGATATGCTAATCTGGCCAGGCTCTTGTATTGTGCATGAGCAGTTCAAAGCCAAAGAACTGGCAATACTGCGCCGCCAGCAGCCCGATGCCATAGTCCTGGTTCACCCTGAATCCCCCCCCGAGATCATCGCCCAGGCGGACGTTGTGGGCTCCACCAGCCAACTGATCAACGCCGTACAGCACAGCAGTGCAAAAAAATTCATCGTGGCCACCGACAACGGTATATTCTATAAAATGAAGCAAGCGGCCCCCGACAAAATTCTGCTTGAGGCCCCCAATGCAGGTATAGCTGCAACTTGCGAGAGCTGTGCCCATTGCCCCTGGATGGCCATGAACTGCCTGCAAAACCTGGCCTCAACGCTAGAACAGGGCAATAATGAAATCCACATCGACCCAGAAATTCGTGAAAGGGCTCTCATTCCACTCCAACGCATGCTCGACTTTGCCGCCAGGCTTAACTAACCTCTAGAGACTTACCCACACAGGCAGGGGGACGGGTGACCTGTAATATAAATGGATAATCAAGTTTTCTGTCTATTGGCAGATAACCATGGTAAGTACCACGCTCGAGGTAAATACTTATTATCCACATCGCAGCACTTTTTCACCGAAATACCCTGGTTATTTTATTACCCGGCCTGCTCATAGGCCTGTTGTACTGGGTCGCCCCACAACACTCATTCATCCCCAAAGCCTTTATCATCACGCAGGACTACCTGCCATACATAATTATCCTGCCCGCCCTGTTACTCTGTTTTGCGTTCCGACTAACAAGAGAATTTAATCAACTCCTAATCTTATTGATCATCCATTGGGTGTTATATCACTTCATCTGGCACACCCCCTACAAAGCTGATATCAACAAAACCCTTCTGTTATATATCATCGCGATCCTTCTACCTGCCAATATCATTCTGCATAATCTACTCAAGGAGCGCGGTATTATCAGTCTGCATGGATTAATGCGTATTGGTGTAACAGCATTACAAGCTCTCCTGCTACTGGCTTTACTGTCGTTTGCAAATAAAACACTACATCATCCACTCGGCATTACATTCTTACCTTTTTTGAAATTTAAAGGACTGGATATCCCTCAACTCTCGCTACTAAGTTTTATTGCAATAGTCATTGCGGTTAGCATCAAGACTGCGCTCAAACCCAGCACTATGAATTTTAATCAATTCGTTTTCATTGCAGCGTGCCTGCTGTTACTACAATATTCCCATAATAAGCTATATGGCAGCCTTTTTTTGTCTTTGGCGGCCTTAACCATTTTGATGGCAATACTATTAAACTCCTATAGTCTTGCATTTATCGATGAATTAACCAGTCTTCCATCACGCCGAGCACTCAAACAGGAGCTCGCCATGTTAGGCAAACGATACAGTGTGGCCATGCTGGACATTGATCACTTCAAACGGCTCAATGATACCTATGGGCATGACGTGGGAGATCAAATACTGCGCATGGTGGCCAGCCGCATCCGGCGCATACCGGGCGCGAGGAAAACCTTTCGCTATGGCGGTGAAGAATTTACCGTGCTGTTTCCCAACAAAACATTAAATGAAGCACTCATTAATGCAAAGTTGATTTGTGAGGCCATAGCCAAATCACCATTTGTCTTGCGTGGAAACAGGCGTACAAAAAAGAAGCCCCCTTTTTTAACAAAACGTCGAGCAAACAAAAAAATTGATGTGACAATCAGTATTGGCGTCGCACAAAAAAACAGCCGTCACAAAAACGCACAGGATACGGTTAAGGCCGCCGACAAAGCTCTCTACCGAGCCAAAGAGTCAGGGCGTAATCGAGCTTGCACTTGAGATGTTTGATGTACATTTAGCATAATGTACATTCATAGTATTAAGGGCACTTCTAAAAACCCACTTAAGCCGCGTGAGCGGTGTTAAAAACAAACTCAAAATACTCATTTACGACATGTAAACTGCATTTTTTTCGCTTGTTTTTGCCTTGCCATCATCTGCTTGATTGAATTTTTAGAAGTACTCTTAAATAAAACACAGCTTATATTCTGCGACATAGCATCCACCAAAAATGAGCATCGATAGACAGCCATAATCAGGTTCTCCTGACATGTGATTGATGGCATCACATGCTTTGCATTCCTGCATAACCGTTTCCTCATGCATCTATATTTGACATAACAATTTCCATAAAGAATGGCGGAGTGTCTTTACAACACCCCGCACCTGATAACCTACATGTTGACTTCATCCATACTAATGCCCAGTCCTTTGGCGACACCTTCACCATAGGCCGGGGCAGCCTTATGAAAGTGAGCAATCTGACGCAGTTGGATATTACGTGGCACACCCTGCATAGCATCAACAATATTGTCGATAAGCCGTTGCTGTGCTGCTGCGTCCATCAAGCAAAACAGATTACCTGCCTGACTGTAATAGTCACTCTCCGTACGATGGTCATAGCGATCTGCATCACCGCTGATACGCAACGGTGGCTCAAAGTAACGGGCATCATCCTCTGGCCCGCCAAAACTATTAGGCTGATATACAGGACTACCATCACCATTACCGTCAAAACGTGCCTGACCATCACGATGATATGTATAAACAGGGCACTGTGGCTTATTCACCTCCAGCGCAGCATGGTTCACACCAATACGATAACGATGTGCATCCGGATATGCCTGCAAACGCGCCTGCAACATCTTGTCCGGCGAGGCACCAAAACCAGGAGGCAGATTGCCAGGGCCGAAGGCCGCCTGTTCCACCTCGGCAAAATAATTAACCGGGTTGCGGTTTAACTCCAGCACACCAACTTCGATCAAGGGGTAATCTGCATGGGGCCAGACCTTGGTTAGATCAAACGGGTTGATACCGTATGTTTCCGCCTCAGCCTCGGGCATAATCTGCAGCTGCACCGTCCACTTCGGATATTCACCACGCTCAATCGCTTCATAGAGTGCCTGACGATGATAGTCCGGGTTCTCTGCCGCGATCTTTGCAGCCTCTTTAACGCTCATATTCTTAATACCTTGCTGGCTCTTAAAGTGCC
Organism: Gammaproteobacteria bacterium; assembly: GCA_022712915.1. Taxonomy (GTDB): domain Bacteria; phylum Pseudomonadota; class Gammaproteobacteria; order UBA6429; family Thiohalophilaceae; genus JAHEDB01. The sequence goes on from JAFLJQ010000050.1 coordinate 9,680, forward strand.
ACTTCACCCAATATCGTTCGCCATTATTATTCCACAAACTAAATGTGTGGCTGCCAAAACCATCCATATTCGCTAAAGTCGCAGGGATACCACGGTCACCGAATAACCAGGTTACCTGATGCAAAGACTCAGGACTCAAAGACCAGAAATCCCACTGCATAACACCATCACGCAAACCGGTCACCGGATGGCGCTTTTGCGAATGGATAAAATCCGGGAACTTGCTTGGGTCTTTGATAAAGAAGATCGGCGTATTATTACCCACCAGATCCCAGTTACCCTCTTCGGTGTAAAATTTCATAGCAAAACCACGCGGATCACGCACCGTATCGGCTGAACCCAACTCACCGGCCACGGTAGAGAAACGTACAAACACCTCACACTCGTTGCCCACTTTCTCAAACAGTTTGGCACGAGTATATTTCGAGAGATCATGACTAACCTTAAAAGAGCCATAGACACCCGCTCCCTTGGCGTGCACTACCCGCTCAGGCACCCGTTCACGATTAAAATGAGCCAGCTTCTCAAACAAATGCACATCCTGCATCAACACGGGGCCACGCGGCCCGGCGGTGATGGAATTCTGGTTATCCGCTACCGGACAACCAGCCGTGGTGGTCATCACTTTCTTATCACTCATCATACATATCCTTCTCTCAGATTACGTCCGACACCGGATAGCGCCGTCGTTGAGTGAATTATCGGGCAAGGAAATTGATAGATAAAATCGTTTAAAACTATCTTAATATTCGTTACTGCCAATGACAAGGATATCTATAACAGTATTGCTAAGGGATTACTTATATGAAAGCTATCAACATGTGAGTCAACATCTATTTTTGACTTGGCCCGTGAGTAATATTGTGCAATGGCGCTGTAATGCCCTCCTCCCCGACTGAAACACTCAATGACCATCAACCCAACCAGACAGAGTCGCTCGTTTAACGAACCGCACGGGCGATCCAGCAAATTCATGACTGTCTAATAATTACCGTCATTCAGATAACGCTAATCTACATGCCAGTTCTTTGCATCGGTCTCATGTTCGACATCCCTATCCCACAGACAGGAGTCGGAAGGGGTCAAACCGTACGCCGTAACCGGCAACTTATCTAGCAGGTTACGGCGTACGATTTGACCCCTTGATGCCTTGATGCCTTGATGCCTTGATGCTTTGCTAATCCGCCCTACGCGCATTATGTATCGGCTCCTCTTCGGTTATAGAAATCCAGATGCTTTATCCGCCGCCACTCCCTAAGATTCCGGCCTTGCCATCACAAGTTGTAAATTTGTTGTCATCCCTCTAAAAACAAAACTGTTCCTATTCCTAATATATACATGGGTGCCCTAAAGATGCCGCCCAGGCATCAATAACAACCGCGTCCCAATCTGCGGGGATACGTCCACCATCAAGGAGACCACCCGCTCGTCCAACAAGAACATAAACATGTGACCCACGGCGACAAGCTCAACGCGGGGCCCCTGTTCCCGCCCCTTAGTTAATATATGTGCGGCTAAATAACCAAATGAAGTGCATTCCCCTTGTTTCCCTAATTTCTGAGTATCATCGAATCGCATTTTAAGAGAAACCTTTTTCCAATCATAGTGACCCGGCTGAATTACATTTGGCATAGGAGGCCTGCCTCTGGTAGCTATGCGACGAGCTTGAACTTCATCGTTATTTCCTGGCTTGACACACTGCGGAAAATTCCCGGCATCCATACAAGCATATGTCTTAAATTGATCTAACTCCCGACTGACTGCATTCGCCCATTGATATGCAGCGTTGCCACCTCTTACTACCGCAACCGGCGCGGCAGCCGCCACAGCTCCACGCAGATTCCTACATGCCTCCCCCCCCGCGAAGAGCACCAACTTCGGCAACAAGTTCCCTGATAACTCTCTCATCCCGCCCGGTATTTATATTGCCGTTTGCTTTAACCCCTTTCTGGACGGCCCACTGTACGATAGCATTTGCTAGCGTACGTGTACTGTTCTCATTCGAGTTGCGGTGATAGGCTCCGATCGCATCATCAACCCTTTTTAACGCATTGCTCCTCCTATGGTAAACTCTTTTTTCGGTCGTTCGTTCAAAATCTCTTTTAGTAAGCATACTATATTGTATCTCCTGTTTAATTGACCCCAAAAATAAACGTGATCGGTGGCCCCGCTTATTGCATTTCACGCATTCGCATCACTGCAACGGTAGCGCTCGATAACACGTTCAATGTTGACTTTGTTAAATGTGTAGGGAATTACCCCTCTAAGACCAACCCTTCTGTAAGCCCTTTCATTTTTTTTACGCAATCGTGGTAGAACGGCCAGTTACCCGGCCGCCCCCACACAGATCCGGACGTGCGGAACTACCGCATCCGGCTCCTCAGTTATATATTTACTCGCGCAGGACAAGCCAGTACGCACTCTGATTTTATTCTCCAATCCTT
>JAFLJQ010000134.1:0-10000 GCA_022712915.1 Gammaproteobacteria bacterium
TGGATACCATCCAGTTTATTGAGAAAATTGAAGTGTGAGACTTTATCTACGCAGCAGGCTTATAGCCTAAGGGTGGGCTCAAGTTCATCACACTTCCTGATACGCTGATAGCTAATCAGAGTATCGAGAGAGATACAAGGGTTGGGTTAGGAGTGTTTTTTGTGCCGTAATCCACTAAGCGTGCCGCCGGGTATTTATTAAAAAAACAGTTGAAGTTGCTATGCAACGTTTGGTGGGTTACGCAAAAAACGCTAACCCACCCTTGTACTTCTTTCGATATTCTGGTCTGGCACTTATCTAGATTTCAGCTTTCATCGTCTATTTCAAAGCGGCATAAACGCGCTTGTAATGTATTAATTTCATTGAGTAAGTCGAGTGCTAAGGCAATACCTGCAAGGTTAACGCCGAGGTCTCGTTGTAGCCGCATGGCGGTGTGTGCTTTTTGTAGGCTGTTGCCCGAGAATCGCCATTGTGTTTGTTGATAGCCAGTCGGCTCCAACACACCTTCTTCAACCAGTTCGATGATCCATTCAGCAGAACTTGAGCAGGCACGGCAGAGATCATTCAACGAAAGCTCGGTTTGTTCGTCGAGCAAAATCCCATTTAGTATCATTTGTGTCATGGTTGTTTACACTCCCAATTTGCTGCGCGGGTTATACGCCAGTTCCTGTTGCATCTTTTGATATATTGCCCTGGCGGCATCACTGTCGGCAGGTGGTAACGTGATTTGAGTGACAACATAGAGGTCACCTGGCGTCTTGCCGGGAATACCTCGCGCCTTTAAACGCAATTTTTGTCCACTGGTTGTGCCTTGTGCAATTTTCAGATCAACCTGACCATCGGGCGTGGGCACCTTAATAGTGGCACCTAAAGCGGCTTCCCACGGTGTCACGGGTAGATCAATATATACATCATGGCCGTCAACTTTGTAGATGCTATGTGGATTAAACTCGATTTCCAGATAGAGATCACCGGCCTGACCTTTACCCATGCCGGGGGTTCCCTGGCCAGATAGTCGAATGCGTTGTCCTTGTTTGACGCCTTTGGGAATTTTGACTTTCAGGGTGCGTTGCTTGGTGCTGACATGCCCTTGGCTATCTACTTCGGGTGCCTGTAGGGTAATGCTGCGAGTAGCTCCCTGGTAAGCGTCTTCCAGATCAATGAGCACTTTGGCATGATGGTCATTACCGTGGGAGTGAGAACCGGCATGTTGTTGCCCTGCTTGTGCTGTGCCAAAGCCCTGGCCAAACAGTGATTCAAAGAAATCGCTGAAATCTGCGGCGTTGCCGCCAGTATAGCCGCCACCATTGAATTCAAAACCGGCATTCCAGTCTGGCGGCGGATGAAAGTCCTGACCTGCCTTCCAGTTTGCGCCAAGTTGATCATAGGCGGTGCGTTTTTCAGGATCTTTGAGTGCCTCGTAGGCTTCGCCTACCTCTTTGAAACGGGCCTCGGCATCGGATTCCTTACTCACATCAGGATGATATTTGCGGGCCAGTTTGCGGTAGGCGCGCTTGATTTCGTCCTGACTGGCATCGCGTTCGACCCCCATGATGGTGTAGTAATCTTTAAAATCCATGTATAGCTCCAGTGAGCGGGTAAAGGGTTCGGTTTTGTTTAAAATGTAATATAGAACATACCACGGTTTTTCAGGCTAGGTAATTGTTAGCTGCGCCTGGCCTAATGGGCCCATGTCGAGATCAATGTCATCACCCGACTTTATGGGTATGGCTTTTGCGGAGGCACCGGTGATGATCCAGTCTCCGCTTTGTAGTTGTTCGCCATTTGTCGCGAGTATATTGGCCACGTCGAGTATGAGTGCCGTGAAATCCTCTGGTACGCGTTGTTGCTCCAGAGTACGGACCTCACGGCCATTTATAGATAGCGAAATGCCAAGTTGTTCGCGTTTGTAGGCACTTGCGGGTAGGCGCTGTGCTGCCAGCATAACGCGTTCATGAAATAGATTACCCGCCAATATTTCCTCTATATCATTGTCGACACTGCGTGTGGTGTCGATTAGTTCGAGTGCGGCGGTATAAGCGGTGATGGCTGAGCGAGCCTGTTCTGTGCTGGCACCTGATGGTACGTCTTTGCCGATCAGTACTGCGACTTCAGGTTCGATCAGCAGTATGGCGCTAGGTGCTGCCGTATAGTCTCCCCCCGGGGCGATATTGTGTTCTTGAGAGAGGAAGCCCACCATGGCGGAGGGCAGATTAAGGTCTTGTTGATCTGCCTGCATATTAAAACCGATCTTCCAGCCCAGTCGGTGGCCATGGTTAGAGACGGTACTACGCCATGTCTGAATCTGGCGGCTCATACCGCTTTGAATCTTGTCGGGGCAAGTGTCCATGTTGTTGGGTTCTGACAAAGAGTTAAATTGTATACCAAGCTATTACGAACTAACACCGGATGATAGTGTCAGAGTGCTTTCTATATTTAAAATGATTAAATAGTGTGCAGCTGAGGATAAATGAGGTGTGTTATGAAATATAAACAGATATTTCTTTTGTTACTTGGCATGTTCTTTTTTGCTTCCAATGTTATCGCCGATAAGGCGGTTTTTTCCGGTGGTTGTTTCTGGTGTATGGAATCTGATTTTGAAAAACTGGCAGGTGTGACCGACGTGGTGTCTGGCTTTACCGGGGGAACGCAAAAAAATCCCACTTACAATGGTGACCATGCTGGTCATTATGAAGCGGTTGAGATTACATATGATCCAGGCAAAATTAGCTACAAGGCCTTGTTGGCGCATTATTGGCTTAACATCGACCCGTTTGATGACAAAGGTCAGTTTTGTGATAAAGGGCATAGTTATTTAAGCGCGATCTTTGTGGCGAATGAAACAGAAAAGAAATTGGCTGAGTTGTCTCGGCAGAAAGTGGTTGAACAATTTTCGGACAAAAAAGTCATTACTCCCATTTTAAAGGCTTCCACCTTTTATCCTATCAAAGGCAATGAAAGTTACCATCAAAATTATTATAAAAATAATCCCTTGCGTTACAAATTCTATCGCCTGAATTGCGGTCGAGATGCCCGTTTGAAAGCGATTTGGGGTGATAGTGCGACACATTAAGGTGGTACTGATACGAGGGTAAGTGGCGTAATTATTGACATGCCTATATTAAAGCGACTATTTTGGAGTAATAAACGATTGTACCACTACGAGTCTTCTCGCTAACGCAACCTATATTTTAGTAGTATTTGCTGTATGCCCAATCACTGCTGTCCCGTTAATAATCTAAAAAATCATGTATCTAGCGAGTATTTAACGGCTTGAGGAGGTTGAAATGAGCATGAGACATGAAAAGTGTTTATAAAACACATTTTACCGCAAAGGTCGCAAAGAGGCGCAAAGAAAAAATAAATTCGGTAATGTATAAAAAATGAGCTTGAAGTCTTCGGATAAGCTCTAATTTTCCTCTAGTATAAAACAAAATAACGTTGCGATCCTTTGCGGTTTAGATCTTTAAAATGGATTAAATACTTAACGATACAGCAGTGATGCCCAATACACTTGTTATACAGTCACATCGGTCTCCATTACCCTATTCATGGATTGAGCATTGCCTTGAATCTGTGCGTGACTGGTGCGTGATGAACCAGTATGAATATTGTTTTATGGGCAATGAGCTGTTTGACATTGTGCCTGCGAGACTTTTACAGAAAATACGTCATCAAAGTGTTATCGCCACCGATCTGGCAAGATTGTTTATTCTTCAGGATGTATTGAGTCGAGATTATCAAACGGTTATCTGGTTAGATGCCGATTTCCTGATTTTTAACGCAGCGGAATTTGTAATACCTGAACTACCTTATGCTGTGGGGCGTGAGATCTGGGTGCAGCATGATAGGCTGGGTAAGCTAAAAGTCTATAAAAAAGTGCATAATGCTTTTTTGATGTTTCGTAAGGCTAACCGTTTTCTGGACTTCTATGCGGAAACGGCTGAGCGATTATTATTATTAAACCATGGCACGATGCCGCCGCAGTTTATTGGGCCTAAATTATTAACGGCCTTACATAATGTCGCACAATTGCCCGTGCTGGAAACCGCCGGGGTGTTAAGTCCACTGGTGATTAAGGATGTTATTCGAGGTGAGGGGCCAGCTTTGTGTCTGTTTATGGATAACTCACTGCAAGTGATTACGGCGGCCAACCTTTGTGCCTCGAGTTGTGAAAGGGATGACGTATCTGATAAGGAAATGGAACAACTTATAGTCATGCTGCTAGATCAAAAACAAGATTTCCATGTTAATCACGATATGAATATGTCGTTATATTAAGTACGTTATCGCTTGATTTATATTTCAATGAAAAGGTGTTTAGATGGTTAAGGTTATTGAGTTGGAAACAGAACGCTTAAAGTTGCGTCAATGGTTACCCCGAGACTATGCCCTGTTTTCAGAGCTCAATGCTGACCCTGACGTCATGGCGTATTTTCCACGCATTTTAACGGAACCCGAAAGTATGGCGCTTGCTGAGAAAATTAAAAAACTTATTTCAGAAAGAGGTTGGGGACTTTGGGCGGTAGAGTTAAAAACGGAGGGTGATTTCATGGGTTTCGTTGGGTTGCATAAGCCGGAGGTAGAATTGCCCTTTACGCCTTGTGTTGAAATAGGTTGGCGGTTATCAAGAAAATACTGGGGCAATGGATATGCAACGGAGGCCGCGAATGTTGCATTGGAATATGCGTTTGACATATTGCAGTTAGATGAGGTCGTATCATTTACTGCATTGCCCAATGTAAAGTCAAAGTCAGTGATGGAAAAGCTTAATATGGTTGATGTCAGAAAAAACTTTGAACATCCTGAACTACCTGATGGGCATAAGCTTCGGGAGCATGTGTTATATAAAATAACAAAGTTACAGTGGGTAAATAAGACCTTGTGACGAAGTGTTTGATTTAGTGGGTGTAGAAAGTTCGAGAGCATTCAAAATTTAGTGTCATTATTAATTTAAGTATCCAGTATTTTATTTAAGCGGCCTTCATGATGAATAGTCGGTTGTGGTTTAGCGGCTTACAGCCTTACCTTCCTGAAACAACAGAATATTACTGGTTTCAGAGTTTGAGTGTCTGAGAGTGCGATTCTTCATAGTTTGCTACGCTTGGATGGCATCGTGATAAAACGGATGATTTTTGAGTGACGCCCTTAATCTGTCCCGTGAGTTTGATGTGGGGTAATTTATGTCTGTCTGAATGTTTAACCTGCACTCCATGTTTATCTTGTGACAACAATTAACAATTGTGTAATGCAAGCTCACATATAAAAGGCTAACGTACGGTGGGGAGATTGTTAACCTTAACTATTAATGTCCCATTGTCGGCTGTGTAGTGTAGTTGCCAGTTTGTTCAAAAGATTCTACAGTAACTTGTTAATGAATTACTTCTTTTAGCCTGCACTAATTGGTTTGTTTGTGTCTTCGTAGATTGCTTATGAACGTAAAATTTAATTTTATTACGATAATTTTTGGTTTGATGTGCTTAAGGACGCCTCTATAAATAGTCATTTTTTCGTGGGAGCAAGGAAGCACCGCGCGCACGACTGCATGGCAAGGATTGTTCCATACAATCCTTTTGCATTTCCTCCCTCCATGGAGGTCAGAGTCAGAGTAGGAGATTGGATGAAGCATGGGGCCAGAATCCTAGAACCGCCGTGTATATGACGTACATAAGGACAATGTGCCGTCCAGGTGTTTGAGCACGGCGCGGATGCCGCTATCGCGGACTTGTGCCCCTTGGGTGAAAAGTGCATTTATAGAAGTGCCTTTAAGTTAATCTCAGGTGAAATTTAATGCCATGTTAAATATGATTTCGGCCAGATTGGTAAGGTGCTGCCTGGGGAGCTGTCGGGTATTACGGATAACCTTGGTCGTGCCATATGTGTTTTGCCAAAATTAGAATGGCCAGTTATATGCTGACATCAGTTTTTGTACAGCAAGGCGGAGCCGCAATGTGAAGCTATCTACTCGTATTGCAGTTCTGATTCTACTCGTTCTGAGTGTGGTTTCTACGGTGTCTATTGCCGTCATGCGTGTGCAGTTATCAAAATTTGATGATGCTGCTATGCAGCAATGGAGTAAAACCCTGACGGGTACATTGGCAAAAAGTATTGCCAGTGATACGAAAAGTGGAAATGTACTTCGTGTCCGTGAGGTTTTGGATATTATTGTGGCAAAACACTCTGCGGTGGAATATGTATTTTTAACAGATTTTGATAATCGTATTTTTGCTTATACATTCAAAGATAGCTTTCCTGATGAATTGCTGGAACTGACCCGTTCTGATGCAGATCATATGCAATCTATACAACTCAACAAAAAAGAACTGCATAACTTTTCTTACCCTCTGATTGATGGCATGGGTGCAATATTACATCTCGGCATTAATCACCAACAGCAGACAATGTTGATAAATGAGCTGTTGAGGACGATTGTATTGTCAACTTTGTTAATGGGCTCAATTGGTGTCATTTTGAGTATCTATATGAGTCGACGCATGACGCGTTCGATCGAGTTGATTGCCAATGCTATTGGCGCGTATGGTAATGACCATTCTGTGCAACGCATAAATACGGATCAGGATATATATGAGGCCAGTATTTTAGCGGTTGCTTTTCGGGATATGATTCATGCACAAGAAAATGCCGAAAAAGAAAGGGCTGTAAGTGAAGAATTGATAGAGCGTGTGTTTGATACAACGTATACCTTGATGGCCTATCTTGACACCTCATTTAATTTTATTCGCGTTAATCAGGCCTATCTGGATGCAGATCACAAAACGGCGGAAGAGTTAATAGGCAAAAATCATTTCGAACTTTACCCAAGTAATAAAAATGAAGAAATATTCAAACAAGTTTTGCTTACGGGGGACGCTTATTTTGCTCAGGCCAAACCGTTTGAATATAGTTACAACCCGAAGCAAGACTTGACCCATTGGAACTGGAGCCTGCAAGCTGTTCGTGATGATGGTGTGATTATTGCTTTATTGCTTGTGTTGGTAAATGTAACAGAACAAATTGAGGCACAAGAAGCGATCATCCGTAATGAGCAGGCAATGAACAGTGCTCAGGCTATTGGTCATTTTGGTAGCTGGGAGTGGAATATTTCTACTGGTGAATTGAGCTGGAGTGATGAAATATATCGGATCTTTGGTTTAACCCCACAGGCCATTTCTGCGAGCTACGACACTTTTCTTGACGCAATACACCCAGATGATCGTGAGGCGGTCAGTCTGGCGGTGACAAACAGTGTTGAAAGTGCCGATGTCCCCTATGACATTGAACATCGTTTGCTTCATCCCGATGGTGAAATTCGTTATGTGCATGAACAAGGCGTGGTCTACAGGGATAATGGTCAAGGTGCCATTCGAATGCTGGGTGTGGTGCATGATATTACCGATAGGCGACAGGCCGAGGAAGCTTTACGTTCATCAATTGAATTAAACAACACCATCATTGCAGAATCACCTGTTGGTATTGCAATCTATGAAGCGAGTGGACAATGCGTTGCGGCAAATAAAGCTATGGCCAATATAATGGGGGCGAAGCTTGAGCAGGTGTTACAACAAAATTATCACGGTATAGAGTCCTGGAAGGCTTCTGGTTTGTATGATCTTGCTCAACAAGTGCTTGACCGGAATATAACTGAGCGTCAGGAGTTTTCACTAATCTTAAGTTTTGGTAAAGATGTTTCAATTGATGCCTATCTAAGTCAATTTGAAAATAGAGCTAAGCCTCATTTATTATTAATGCTGAATGATATATCTGAACGTAAACAGGCCGATGCTGAATTGCATATTCGGGATATCGCCATTGCCACATCAATTAACCCCATATCCATGTCAGATATGCACGGTCATATTACGTATGTAAACCAATCATATGTTGATATGTGGGGCTATGACAGTGCAGACGAGATTCTTGGTCATAGTCAGGTTGATATGAGTGCTTCGAGTGAAAAGATTGAACAAGTGGTCGGTGAGTTGATGAAGCAAGGCTCATGGCAGGGTGAGATTACTTCTAAACGGAAAGATGGCCGTTTGTTTGAAACACAGATATCAGCCAACGTGGTTCTTGACCCACATGGAAAACCACTTTGCATGATGGCCTCATTCGTTGATATCACAGAGCGTAAACAAATTCTGGAAGAGTTGACCCGGCATAAAGAAGATCTCGAATCCTTGGTGTCAGAGAGAACCAATGAGCTTGAAAAGACCTTGCGCCTGGTTAAACAGGAAAATGAAGAGCGTAAACGTGCCGAGCTTTCTCTGTTACAGGCCAAAAATGAGGCTGAACGCGCAAATCGTCTGAAATCAGAATTTCTGGGGCGTATGAGTCATGAATTACGCACCCCTATGAACGCCATTCTAGGTTTTGGTCAATTACTAGAAATGGAGCAACTTGATGACACACATGCTGATTATGTCGCGGAAATTTCACGTGCAGGCAAACATTTGCTTGATCTGATTAATGAAGTGCTTGATCTATCACGAATTGAGTCCGGCAATATCGAATTGATTATTGATTCAGAAAACCTGAATGACATTGTCAGTGAGAGTATCTCGCTGGTTAGCGGTGCAGCAGCGAAAAATGGAATTAACATTCAAAATAATATTCTCGAGGATGATATGAATGTGATCGTAAATGTAGACCATACCCGTTTTAAGGAAGTGATCGTTAACCTGCTAACTAATGCAATCAAATACAACCGGCCCGGTGGAAGTGTAATGCTTGATAGCAAGCTGCTTGATAATGATATGTTGCATATCAGTGTGACTGATACAGGGCAGGGCATTCCTGAAGAAAAGCTGCAATCCATTTTTGAACCGTTCAACCGTATGGGGGCTGAGTTTACGGAAATAGAAGGAACCGGGATAGGCTTAACCATTGCTAAGCAATTGATCGAGATGATGCACGGACGTATTGGCGTTAAAAGTATGCCTAATGAAGGTTCGACGTTCTGGATTGAATGCCCTGTGTTGATTGAAAATAATCGCTTAGCACCACAAAATGAAAAATTGGAAGCTGTTGGCACAGCAATATCAGGGAAAGAAGTATTGTTTGAGTCACAGAATATTTTATATATTGAAGATAACCCTGCTAATTTGAAACTGGTGCAAAAAATGGTCAGCCGCATATCAAATATCAGCATGTACTCAGCACCAAATGCAGAATTAGGCATTGAAATTGCGCGTTCGAAACAACCTGCCTTGATACTATTGGATATTAACTTGCCAGGTATGGATGGCTACGAGGCTTTGTCTCGTCTGCGCAAATATCCTGAGACTTGCCATATATCTATAGTCGCGCTTAGTGCCGCAGCAATGCCAATAGACATCGAAAGAGCTAAGACGGCAGGCTTTAAGCACTACCTCATTAAGCCTCTGCAGGTGGAGGTGTTGTTGGAACTATTGGAAGAAGAGCTAAATAAAAATCGAAAAACAACCAAAAGAAAGGCCTGATGGAATTAGTTGCAAAGCTGATGTTGGGCGTAACTGATTGTTTGTATTATATTTGTTCCGTCGAGGATTCTCCCTGAATGACTTTGTGACAATTTAATTACAAAAGGTTCTTGATCTCCTCAGTTGGGCCCGTATAATGCGCCACTTCTTGAGGCATACAGCCAAAAGAAACGGGACTTCGGTCTCAGCTAGATAGCAGAATTATTGCTTGACGGTAGTAAGGGTTGTGCGTAAAGTGCGCGACTTCTTTGAGCAAGTTGCTGAAAGAAATGAGGTTTCGATCTCACCAGATAGCAGAATTATTGCTTGACGGTAACAAGGGTTGTGCGTAAGATTCGCAACCTTCTTTTGGCAAGTAGCTCAAAAGATACGAGGTGAAAGCCTTGCCGGAAAGCAAAATAAAGCTTGACGGACTAAAGGGGAGACGTATAATACGCCCCCTTCGACGCGGAACAAAGTGTCGAAATTGCTCTTTAACAATTTGATCAGATAATTTGTGTGGGTGCTTGCGTCGGAACTTGGCTAACCAAGAAACATCGATG
>JAFLJQ010000184.1 GCA_022712915.1 Gammaproteobacteria bacterium
AACGACTAGCCGACGGCAAGGGCAAGCCCGTGAGGGATTGTCTGAAGGAAGCCCGAGCGCAAAACTGCGAGCTGACGAACAGAAATCGCATAGAAGGCCGAGTTTCCGGGGTGAGTGGGCACAAGATCACGAAACCCTCGGTTCAGGAAATACGGTAAATGCGGCGGTTGTGCAGTGACAGCTCATGCTCTTATCTGGGGAGATCTGTCTTACGAGCGGCTTTTCGGAGCAGCGCCTACACCCACAAGGGTACGGGTGATAAGGCAGAAGTCAGCAGACGGCATAGTAGCCAATTGCCCATCGTAATGGTTGGGACACGGTGAAGGCCTGAACCTTCGTCAAAGAGAGAGACGCTCCTGTCTCAGGTATGGCGTAGCACCTGATGAAGGTGAAGTCATATCCCCCCTGTGTCAGGATAGTTGTCGCCTCTAATGTTCAGTTAGAGGTAAGTAAAAATGAGAACAAGATTTACTCAAGCATTTAAAATACAAGCAGTTGAGAAGGGGGGTTGAACGAGCCAGGGGTGTTACAGTAAAAGACATTGCTGATGTTTTGGGAGTGGGACACTCGACATTAGCTAAATGGATAGCCCTCGCCCAACAACAGAAACTTGAATCTATGCAGAATAATGACGTACACCGTATGACAAAAGAGAAAAGGCCGCAAGATTGGAGTGCCGAAGAAAATCTGAATATGGTGATTGCCTGTAGATCCCTTGATGAAGATAAAATTAGTGAGCTATGTCGTGAACAAGGTGTTTTTCCTCATCACATTAAACAGTGGAAACAAGATTTTGTTAATGAGCAGTCTGCCAACACAAAAACAAACGCACAATTAGACAATAAAACGTTACGTCAGGAAAACAAAGCGTTAAAAAAAGAGTTAAACCGTAAGGACAAAGCACTCGCTGAAACAGCGGCTTTATTAGTGCGCCAAAAAAAAGTCAAGGCGATTTGGGGCAACGACGAGGACAACTCACCATGAGCGATGAACGCAAAGAAATGATTGAGTTGATTGAGCAAGCCAGAGCATCGGGAGCCAGGCAATCACAAGCCTGTGAAGCAGTTGGCCTCAGTGCCAAAACATTTCAGCGATGGATAAAGCCTGACAACGTGCAAGATGGACGCTTAGACGCTAAGCATGAACCTAAAAACAAACTCACTGAGATTGAGCGACGACGCATTATTAACGTTGCCAATGAACCCGATTATGCCGATTTACCCCCGAGTAAAATTGTCCCTTTACTTGCGGATGAAGGACGGTATATCGCGTCTGAGACCACATTCTATCGTGTGTTGAAAGCTGAGAACCCGCTACAACACCGACAAAAATCAAAACCGGTAAGACAGGTTAAGAAACCCCGTGCATTAACTGCCACCGCCGCGAATCAAATTTACAGCTGGGACATTACCTATCTGCCGACACAGGTATTAGGGCTGTTCTTTTACCTGTATTTGGTAATGGATATTTATAGTCGAAAAATTGTAGGCTGGCAAATATATGAAATGGAATCCAGTGCATTGGCCGCCGATTTGATGACCGATATCTGTCAACGCGAAGGCATTAAATGCAACCAGGTTACTTTACACTCTGATAACGGAAGCCCAATGAAAGGTGCAACGATGCTGGCAACATTGCAAGAGCCAGGAGTGATCCCCTCGTTTAGTCGTCCCTCTGTTAGCAACGATAATCCCTATTCAGAATTCCTTTTTCGCACTTTGAAATATAGACCGGAATACCCTGAAAAAGCATTTGAAAATTTACTCGCAGCACTCACATGGGTGCAGGGATTTGTTAATTGGTACAACTATGAACATTTGCATAGTGCAATAAAATTTGTCACGCCAGCGCAACGTCATACTGGTGAAGATAAAGAAATATTAGCCGGACGTAAACAGATCTATCAACAGGCAAAACTAAAACACCCCGAACGCTGGACTTCGGATACATATATCCGGGCTTTGATAGCATGGGGATTGAGGATGGTCAGTATATGACTGTGGATCGGAACCACATCGCCAGGTTCTTTCAGGCGGGCGCTGATTTTCCCCGTAAAGGGGGCACGGATCTGGGTGTAATCAAGCCGGGTCTGTTGCAGGCGGCTTTCGGCCTCAGCCTGATTAAGGGCGGTTTGGGCTCGGGCCAGTTGATCTTGAGAAGCCAGTTGGCTGGGTAATTGCTTGAGTCGTTTCAGATCCAGTTTTGCCTGCCGGGTGCAGGCTTTGGCCTTGTCGAATTCTGCTTCAATTAGATCACGATCCAATTCCACCAAAATGGCATTTTTTTCGGTTGTATCGTCTTCATAAAAGTGGATCTGTTTAATGCGACCGGGTTCCGGTTAAAAATGCGTACGATCTGCATTGCCTCCAGGCTGCCGGTGAGGATACGGGTTACTTTGATCGGTTGGCGTTCGATTACTGTGACTTCAACGCTCCTGGCTTCATCTTTTGTCCTGGTTTTTTTTATCCTCATTACAGGCAAACAGGAGTACCAGGCTATAGATCATGATAGGTGTGGTGATTAAAATTCGGTACAGGCGCATATTGTATGATGGTGATTAGTTTATAGTGCGGATGTCCTTACGGACTCAGACGGTATTTATGTCACTAATCGTGCGATAATAGCGCTTTTTAGCGACCCAGCAATAATATATTATAAATCTCTTTATGAACCATTATATCCGTTACGAATCTGACCCCCACTCTCGGCGTAAAGACCGCAAAAATCTGCAGCGCATGATGCCCTTCATCTGGGATTATAAGGGGCGTGTGCTATTTGCCTTGTTGTGTCTGATTCTTTCCAAACTGGCGGTGGTGGGGGTACCCTTTATTCTTAAGGAATTGGTTGATACCTTCGATGTTGCTGCAGATACTATTCTGGTGTTGCCGCTAGCCTTGTTATTGGCCTATGGTGCCCTGCGTCTGGCGAGTAGTTTATTCAATGAGTTGCGCGATGCCCTGTTTGCCCGGGTACGTTATCATGCCATGCGTCGGGTTTCGACCCGAGTATTTCATCATTTGCACCAGCTTTCTTTGCGCTTTCATCTTGACCGACGCACCGGAAATATTTCTCGTGATCTGGAGCGGGGTGCCGGGAGTGTCAGTTCCATTTTAAATTACATGGTATTTAATATTCTGCCGACGATAGCAGAATTTTTGTTGGTGGCGATCATTCTGTTGACCCAATATCAAACCCGTTTTGCCATGGCCATTTTTTCTACTGTCATTATTTATTTTACTTTTACGTTTTTGATCACCGAGTGGCGCATGCATTTTCGACATGAAATGAATGCCATGGATTCAGAGGCCAATGGTCGCGCAGTGGATGCCTTGTTAAATTATGAAACGGTCAAATATTTCAATAATGAAGCCCTGGAACTGAGTCGCTACGATCAAACCCTGGATAAGTGGGAAACCGCTGCGGTGAAAAGTCAAACCTCCATGTCTATATTGAATTTTGGTCAGGGCGGGATCATTGCCATCGGTGTGACCGTGATTATGGTTTTTGCCGGGCAGGGGGTGGTCAGCGGACAAATGAGTATCGGTGATCTGGTACTGGTTAATGCTCTGATGTTGCAGTTATTCATGCCATTGAGTTTTCTCGGTATTGTCTATCGGCAACTTAAGTATGCTCTGGCCGATATGGATTTGATGTTTAAATTACTCGAACAAAAGAGCGATATTCAGGATAGTGAACAAGCTAAATGTCTCAAGGTTAGTCAGGGCCGCGTACAATTTGAACATGTCGGTTTCGCCTACCATGAAGATCGCCCTATATTGAAGGATGTCAGTTTTGAAATAAAACCAGGACAAAAACTCGCAGTGGTCGGTCCTTCTGGTGCGGGCAAGTCGACGCTGGCACGCCTGTTATTTCGTTTTTATGATGTGAACTCGGGGCAGATTTTGATTGACGGGCAGGATACCTCTCAGGTCTCACAACAAAGTCTACGTGAGGCCATCGGCATCGTGCCACAGGATACGGTGCTGTTTAACGACAGTATTTTTTACAATATTCAATATGCCAAGCCGGATGCAAGCAAAGAAGAAGTGATTCAAGCGGCAAAACTAGCCCATATTCATGAGTTCATCAAAACCTTGCCTAAAGGCTATGAGACGGTGGTAGGTGAACGAGGTCTGAAACTGTCAGGTGGTGAAAAACAGCGTGTGGCCATTGCGCGTGTGATCCTCAAGAACCCGACCATTCTGGTATTTGATGAAGCGACTTCCAGCCTGGATTCTCAGTCTGAAAAAGCCATTTTGCAGGCTTTGGGGGAAGTGGCAGAAAATCATACTACACTGGTCATTGCCCATCGCCTGTCGACGATTATCGATGCCGATCAAATTCTGGTGCTCGACGATGGTATAATTGTGGCGCATGGTAATCATCGGCAATTGCTGGCGCAAAATGGTTTGTATGAGCACCTCTGGCAATTACAACAAGAGCAATCTTCCGATTTGCAGTTAGCACAGGAACATAGCAAAATGACAAAAACAAAAGATTAATTAAGAGGACATCTGGGGTATGAAAATAATAGTGACCGGTGGAGCCGGTTTTATTGGTTCAGCGGTTATTCGCTATTTGATTGACTCACATTCAGACGTCACAGTCATCAATGTTGATAAACTGACCTATGCGGGTAATCTGGAGTCCTTGTCTGAGGTTGAAGATAACCCTAATTATCATTTTGAGCAGGTTGATATCTGTGATGCTCAAGAGATAGAGCGTGTTTTTAATCAACATAAACCCGATGCGATTATGCACCTGGCGGCAGAATCCCATGTGGATCGCTCCATTGATGGCCCAGCTGAATTTATTCAGACCAATATCGCCGGAACCTATACCTTGTTGGAAGCGGCCAAACAATATTGGTTAACACTGAATGAAAAGGCAAAAGCAGTTTTTCGATTTCATCATGTCTCGACGGATGAGGTCTATGGCAGCTTAGGTAAAGATGGCCTGTTTATCGAAACCTCAACCTATAAACCCAACTCACCCTACTCGGCCAGCAAGGCCTCCTCAGATCATCTGGTGCGGGCCTGGTACAAGACCTATGGACTGCCGGTGGTGATCACCAATTGTTCAAATAATTATGGGCCGTATCAGTTTCCTGAAAAACTGATTCCACTTGTGACATTGAATGCATTAGCGGGTAAACCCCTGCCGATTTATGGCAAGGGTGATCAGATCCGGGACTGGTTGTATGTTGATGATCATGCCCGGGCCTTGTTCAGAGTGCTGACACAAGGCAAGGTGGGCGAGACCTATAACATTGGCGGTCACAATGAGAAACAGAATATTGAAGTGGTCGAGACAATATGTAAGATCCTCGATGAATTGGCTCCAGAGCATCCGGCGGGTGTGACATTCTATAAAGATCTGATTACCTATGTGGCCGATCGACCGGGACATGATCAACGCTATGCCATTGATGCCAGTAAGATTAAGAAGGAGCTGGGCTGGGTGCCGGATGAGACTTTCGAAACAGGTCTGAAAAAGACCATTCAATGGTATCTGACCAATAATGAATGGTGTGAGCGGATTCAAAGTGGTAAATACCAACAGGAACGACTTGGCTTAAACGTATAAGGTTTATTATGAAAGGAATTATTCTGGCCGGTGGCGCAGGTACACGACTCCACCCCGCAACACTCTCGATATCAAAACAATTGCTACCGGTGTACGACAAACCGATGATCTATTATCCCCTCAGCACACTCATGCTGGCGGGTATAAAAGATATTCTGGTGATCTCCACGCCACAGGATACGCCACGTTTTGAGCAGTTACTGGGGGATGGCAGTCAATGGGGGCTTAATATTTCCTATATTGTACAACCTGAACCGGAAGGGTTGGCGCAGGCCTTTATTCTGGGTAAAGACTTTGTTGGCCACGATGCCTGTGCCCTAGTGTTGGGCGACAACATCTTTTATGGTCATGATCTACAATCTTCTCTCATGAACTCAACAGAACGTAAAGAGGGGGCTACGGTCTTTGCCTATCAGGTCGATGACCCTGAACGGTATGGCGTTGTCGCCTTTGATAAAAATGACAAAGCCTATAGTATTGAAGAAAAGCCAGCGAAACCCAAATCTCGCTATGCCGTCACAGGTCTGTATTTTTATGACAATCAGGTAATTGATATTGCCCACTCCATTAAGCCCTCAGCGCGAGGTGAACTGGAGATTACCGATGTGAACAGGGTTTATCTTGAGCAGGGACAATTACATGTTAAAAAAATGGGTCGAGGTGTGGCCTGGCTGGATACGGGTACCCATGAATCCTTGTTAGAGGCCTCACAATTTATTCAGATTCTGGAAAAACGTCAGGGTCTCAAGATCGGCAGTCCGGAGGAGATCGCATGGCGCATGGACTGGATAAGTGATGAACAGCTTTTAAAACTGGCGGCACCTTTGGCCAAGAGTAACTACGGAATTTATCTCAATAAACTGCTGGAGCTGGATATATAATGAATGTGATTGAAACCCCTTTGCCTGGTGTTGTGGTAATTGAACCCAAGGTTTTTGGCGATAATCGAGGTTTTTTTATGGAGACCTTTCAGGCGGATCGTTATCGTAGTATGGGGGTTGAGGCTGACTTTATACAGGATAATTTATCCTGTTCCAGTGGCGGTGTGCTGCGTGGTTTGCATTATCAATTGCATCACCCACAGGCAAAACTGGTTTCTGTCATCAGTGGTGAAGTGTTTGATGTGGCGGTTGATATACGCCAGGGTTCACCGACCTTTGGTCACTGGCACGGCGTCCTTTTAAATGGTGAAAACCACCGGCAGTTTTATATTCCCGCCGGTTATGCCCATGGTTTTTGTGTGTTGTCGGATACGGTGTATTTTCAATACAAATGCACAGATTATTATCATCCTGAAGATGAGATTGGTATTAAATGGAATGATCCTGCTATTGGGATTGATTGGCCGATCCAGAATCCTGTTTTATCCGACAAAGACAAAGGTCTGTTTCCTCTGAATGAAATCTCGTCTGAAAAATTACCTCGTGATATTGATTGAACATGAAAGCATTGGTGACAGCCGCACAGGGGCAGGTGGGTCATGCCCTGACAACCCTGGCAAAGACTTCTACGTTTGATCTTCTTTCCCTGTCCAGGCAGCAATTGGACATTGCTGACCTATTGTCGGTTCAGGCTGCGATTGAACAGTATAAGCCTGATGTTTTGGTGAATGCGGCTGCATACACGGCGGTAGACAAGGCTGAGGCGGATCAAGCAACCGCTTATGCGGTTAATGAAACCGGCTCAACTCATCTTGCCCAGGCCTGCCAGCACGCGGGCATCCCCCTGATCCACATCTCCACTGATTATGTTTATTGTGGCGAACAGAAGGTGCCGTATATCGAGGGCAATGTCACGGATCCACTCAATGTCTATGGCGCGAGTAAACTCGCGGGCGATAATGCGATTGCCGCCATTCTGGATGAACACATCATCTTGCGTACCAGTTGGGTATTTGGGCAGCACGGCAATAACTTTGTTAAAACCATGTTGCGTCTTGGTAAAGAACGAGATGAGCTTGGTGTGATTGATGATCAATATGGATGTCCCACGGCGGCGGAAGACATCGCAGAAACCATTTTCAGACTTTGCGAATCCATTCAATCGGGCAAGGCCTCGTGGGGGCTATATCATTACTGTGGCCAACCGGCGACAAGCTGGTATGGTTTTGCATCCCATATCTTTGACCGTGCAAAGACCCTGGGCTTTGATTTGGCGGTGACAGTCAAACCCATCACCACTCAGGATTATCCTACCCCGGCAAAACGGCCAAAATCCACCCTCATGGACTGCGGCAAGATCAAAACCCGCTATAATATCGACCAGCCTGACTGGCGTGGGCGGCTGGATGCGATCATCTATGCTGAATGCACGGGTCAGTCATAATCTATCGACGTTAGGAGAAAAGACTCGTGGACATGAAAGATATGTTGGAATCGAGCAGTTGCAGTGGCAGTGAGCCCATTGCCTTACAGGTCGTTGATGACAGCATGGAGCCCGAGTTTAAAAAAGATAATATTATTATTATCGATAAAACCGGCCTGATTGAAAACGAATGTTATGTCGTGGCCACAATTGTAAACGGCCCCATCTTCCGCCAACTGTTGATCGAAGATGGGCGTTATTTTATCCAGCCACTCAATGAGGCTTATATGCACGAGCGAGAGGAGATTACTGCTGATGCCATTTATGGCAGGGTGATTCAGCAGTCTGCTCCAAAGGGTAAACGTAAAGACCGAAAGCACTATCTGTAGCGAGGAGTGATTTAAAAAATTAAACTTTAAGTTTTGAAGGTCTGAATATGCCGGCAACGCTGAACCATAGTGGTTCTGATTTAGTGTGACAGAGCGCTTATTAGTCTAACTTCCATCGATTTTGCTAGTTGAATATAACATTTATAAGATATCTTACAATAAAATCTTAAAACACTCTTTGGTGCAGGATTAGTCAACAACTTATTATTAACAATTAACAATTAACAATTAACAATTAACAATTAACAATTAACAATTAACAATTAACAATTAACAATTAACAATTAACAATTAACAATTAACAATTAACAATTAACAATTAACAATTA
>JAFLJQ010000172.1 GCA_022712915.1 Gammaproteobacteria bacterium
ATTCAGCGAAAAACAAAAAAACACTTGACATAGTTTTGTCCCTGATCGTGAAACATTCAGCAAATAAAACCATTATGCCTGTTTGTGGCTTATAAGGATCTAAGCAGCGCGGACAGATCAGAAAAACGACTGGAGAACACCAGCCAAGCTCATGAAAACTTAAAGGTTTAAAATCGATCTCAGAGCGAAAAAAATGGACATTTAAAAGCCATGTTACGATAACGTCATAGAATAATATGACTCTATTAGAGCATGGTTAACTTCGTGAAATTAGAACACATAAACATCGATGCCACACTAAAAGAAGCTGAAGCACTTTTAAAATCAGAGCAGGGATTATCACCGGCCATTCAATCTGTATTTAGTGTGCTGTTGTTGGTCATTAAATTGCTGACTAATCGTATCGATTTAAACAGTCATAATAGCAGTATCCCTCCCTCCAGCGATCTAAATCGTAAGAAGGCAAGCAAAAAGAAATCGGATAAAAAACCGGGTGGTCAAAAAGGCCATGTTGGCACCACACTCAGACAAATTGAAGATCCCGATGAAATTAAAGACATTGAGGTTGACCGCAGAACATTGCCAAAGGGGCAATATAAAGAAATGGGTTTTGAGGTAAGACAAGTATTTGACATTGATATCTCAAGGTTTGTAACGGAATACCGTGCGCAAATACTGGAAGATTGCAATGGCAACCCATTTGCGGCTCCTTTTCCAGAGGATGTCCGTAAAGCTGTACAATATGGTCCTCAGCTCAAAGCACATGCGGTCTATATGTCGCAACATCAGCTGATCCCTTACCACCGGATACAGGAATACTTTACAGAGCAATTACATATTCCTATCAGCCAAGGCTCCATTTTTAACTTTAATCGGGACGCATTTAAACGGTTGGCTTCTTTTGAGTGCATAGTGAAAGACAAATTAGCCCGTGCTGAATTAGTTCATGCCGATGAGACAGGTATTAATATTAAGGGTAAAAGACATTGGTTGCATTGCGCCTCCAATACCTCATGGACACATTTTTCACCTCATATAAAACGCGGTACAGACGCAATGGATAGCATCGATATATTACCGAGATTTAAAGGCATACTCTGTCATGACCACTGGAAGCCATATTATCGCTATGATGGTATTCATGCTGTATGTAACGCACACCACCTTCGGGAATTAACCCGAGCATGGGAGCAAGATGAGCAAAAATGGGCCAATAAAATGAAAATCCTGCTTGAACAAATCAATCAGGATGTGAATGATGCTGGAGGTGCATTGGCTCCTTTTGAATCAGACAAGTATCGAAAAAAGTACAGGGCACTACTGAAAAAAGCTGAAATAGAATGTCCCATTCCCGATGAATCAAATAGAAAAGGAAAGCGGGGACGAATAAAGCGCAGCAAAGCCCGAAATCTTCTTGAGCGACTTATTAATTATGAAGACGATGTGCTCAGGTTTATGGATGTTCCCTTTTTGCCCTTTACCAATAATCAGGGTGAAAATGCTATCCGTATGACGAAGGTTCAACAGAAAATATCAGGCTGCTTCCGTAGTATTGAAGGGGCTGAGATATTCTGTCGTGTACGGGGTTATCTTTCAACTTGTCGTAAACAAGGGGTGTCTTCAAGTCAGGCTATGGCTCTGCTATTTGAGGGAAAACTACCTGAATTTGCCAGGTGAGTACTTCGGAGTGGTGAATTCATGCTGAATAGTTACGAATAAACAATATAGAGTCAAAGAGGAATATTCTCTAATATTAAAAACAAGATGACCAGAATGACTGAAAGGAATTAGCGAATACTTAATGACAATTTTGTCTGGAACAAAATTGGTCTCACTCAGCGCGTCGGCAAGACAGCGGCCATGGATGGTCGCTGACAAATCTGATCCAGTTTAGTTTTGATTTGCGGATGTAAAATGTAAGGCCTGACGCCATTAATACTGATTTTGGCGCTATATGCCGAGCCTGTATTGTTCCCCTGACAACGCATGACGGTATCTCTTGCGATAATCGCTCAACGCTGGGCCACAGGGAGTGGCTTGCTCTTTCTGTATAAAGGGCTTTCGCCTTTTAATTATCTACCGATTTAGCTCGGCGTGCTGAGTGTCTTGCTTATTGCGCCTGTCCCGCTGACGTCAATGTTATGTGCCAGTATAGAAAATATCACTACTGTCCCGTTAAGTATTAAATCGATTTAAAGATCTAAACCGAAAAGGGCGCAAAGGAACGCAATGTTATTTTGTTTCTATATTAGAGGAAAATTTGGGGTTATCCAAAGTATTCAAGAGCTCATTTTTTATGAAATGCCTGATTTATTATTTCTTTGTGCTTCTATGCAACCTTTGCGGTAAAGTATGTTTTACGGGCACTTTTCATGTCTCATACCCAGTTCGACTACCTCAAGCCTTTAAATCTCAGGTAGATACATCTTTTTTTAAGTTATTAGCGGGATAGCAGTGAGAAAATATACTTGTCCAGTTTTAGGTTGTTGGTTGAATTTCATTTGTGGTACTTTGTACTTAACTTTCAGCAGGAGACACGATATGGTATTCAAAAACTTACACAACCACGATGCCCCTTTACTAATTGGTAACGTTTGGGATGCCATGAGCACTCAGATAGTGGAAAAATTGGGTTTTCAAGCCATTGGTACATCTAGTGCCGCCATAGCAAATATGCTGGGATATGAAGACGGCGAGAAGTTGAAATTTACCGAGCTTTGCTATGTTGTAGAAAGAATCATCGCAAATACATGTCTTCCTCTTACAGTAGATATTGAATCAGGCTATAGCCGAGAGCCACATGAGATCGCCAACAATATCAAAATACTAGCTAATTTAGGTGTGGTTGGGATTAATATTGAAGATAGTGTGATTACCCAAAATCGAACATTACTTAATGCTGTCCCATTTTCAGAGACCATTTCTACCATTAAGCAAAAGCTTAAAAACGATGACGTGAACATCTTCATAAATGTGCGAACAGATGTCTTTCTACTAGGTTGTGAAAATCCAGTCAACGAGACTAAAAAGCGAATCCAGATATTTGAGCAAGCGGGAGCTGATGGTGTGTTTGTGCCTTGCATTGAAAACGAAGATGATATTCAAGCGATTACCGAAAGTAGCAATCTGCCAATTAATGTTATGTGTATGCCAAACTTACCAGATTTTAAAAAACTAAAGGACTTGGGTGTAAAAAGGATTAGCATGGGCAATTTCTTGTTTGATAACATGTACCGTCACTTTGAAAACATGCTGACTTCTGTCGTAAAGTCCCAGTCTTTTAAATCGGTGTTTTAAGATGCTAGTCACCGACAAAAAACAGATGAAAACCTATTATCAAGCACTAATAGATAGAGAGCCAAGCTATGTTGGTATTTTTTATGTTGGTGTGAAAACCACGTCTATCTTTTGCATTTCGACCTGCCGTGCGAGAAAACCAAAATTCGAAAATGTCGAATTCTACACCACGTTTAAAGAGGCTCTTGATTCCGGTTATCGACCATGCAAGATATGTAAACCTACCGAAAACGCCAATGAAGCACCTGTGCAAGTTAAGGCCGCTATTAAAATGGTAAAAGAAACACCGAAAGAAAAAATCACTGACTATCAACTTAAACAGAATGGCATTAGCCCAGAGCTAGTACGACGTTGGTTTAAAAATAATTATGGAATGACATTTCAGGCGTTTCAACGAATGTATCGAATTAATCATGCATTTCAGGAATTAAAAGGCGGAAAAAAAACCACGGACACGGCATTTGATGCGGGTTATGAATCACTGAGCGGTTTTGGCTATACATATAAAAAGTTTGTGGGGAAATCGCCTAAAAAAAGTATTGACAACAACATAATTCTTATTAGCCGACTAACAACGCCGCTAGGCCCTATGTTTATTTGTGCTACTGATAAGGGTGTTTGTTTGTTAGAATTCGTTGATAGAAGGATGCTTGAAACAGAATTTAAAGACCTCCAGAAATTACTGAGCGCCAAAATCATTGCAGGTGACAATCAACATATAAAACAAGCGAAAAAAGAAATGGCTGAGTACTTTGATGGCCAGCGAAAAACCTTTGATGTGAAACTTCAAACACCTGGCACTGGCTTTCAAAATTTAGTTTGGGAATATTTAAAGGAGATACCGTACGGAAAAACGTCGACGTATCAACAACAAGCCGAGAAAATAAAAAAACCGAAAGCTATAAGAGCGGTTGCCTCTGCAAATGGTTTTAATCGAATCTCTATTATCATACCTTGTCATCGAGTGATTGGGGGAAATGGTAATCTAACAGGGTACTATGCATCTCGTCAATCTCGACGACTTTAATTTCTGTATCACTCTTAATCTCATCTAACTTTTCTCCGAACTCTCTTATCCAATTATATACAGCGACATGACTGACTTTTAAGAATCTTCCGATTGGCCGAAAGCCTAA
>JAFLJQ010000213.1 GCA_022712915.1 Gammaproteobacteria bacterium
TCACACTTCAATTTTCTCAATAAACTGGATGGTATCCAAGCCCTTTCTATCATGAAATGAGGCTGTATGTACAAGGTAAGTGGAGAGAAACAATGAATATAATTGGCATTGATATTAGCAAAGATAAATATGACGTGGCCTAGTTAAAAAATAGTGAAAATAATAAGGTCAAAAATAAACATTTTCCCAATACAGCGAAGGGCCATGAGACATTTGTAAATTGGGCCTTGAAACAGACCCAGGCCTCCATTGAGGCTATTCATTTTGTTATGGAAGCCACGGGGATATACCATGAGGCATTGGCCTACGCCTTATTCAAAGCAGGTGCAAAAGTCTCGGTGGTCAATCCTGCTCAGATTAAACACTATGCAAAGAGTTTGGGTACACGTTCAAAAACAGACAAGAAAGACAGTCAAGTCATTGCCCGCTTTGGTGTTACACACTCGCCTCGCTTGTGGCAGCCTGAAGCGGATGAAATTCGTACCCTCAGGGCATTAATCGCCCGTTTTGAGGCCCTTGATAAGGATATTCAGCGGGAAAATAATCGTCTTGAAAAGGTAGAAATTACGGCGACCTCTGATGAGGTCTGTGCCTCAATTTATACGGTGCTCACCCAACTTGAAAAAGAAAGGCAGCGTATGGAAGATTTGATTAATCAACATATTGATCAAAACCCCAATCTAAAACAAGATCGGAAACTGTTGGAAAGCATTCCCGGCGTAGGGCCAGTTGTTTCCCGTTTGATGTTGGCAGTCCTTCACAGTCGTGCTTTTGAATCTGCACCACAATGTGCGGCTTATCTCGGCCTTGTGCCCATTCAAAATGAATCAGGTAGTTCCGTTCAAGGAAAGTCACGTCTATCTAAAGCAGGCGATGGTAAAATTAGAGCAAAGTTGTACATGGCCGCTGTTGTATCAACAAAATACAACTCCGATATTAAAATACAATATGAACGCTTGCTCAAAAATGGTAAAGCAAAAATGAGTGCCCTTTGTGCAGCTATGCGTAAACTCGTTCATATCTGTTTTGGTGTTCTTAAACACCAGCAACCGTATCAACAACAAGTCTTCATTTAGTGACTTGTGTTTGATGGAGGGAGATGGTATCTACGCGCTCAGAAATTCGAATAAAAATAAAAATGAGTATGTAGACATAATGTAGACGTGTTTGTTATGTTTTTACTTCAATTCAATTTCATAATAATGTCGCATCTACACATTTACTGGGATTTCAATAACTGGCTCAATGGGTAACAGTATTTCAGAGTAAGCTTCAACAGTCTGGTTATATAGATTTTTTTCCTTTTTAGCTTTAATTGTTACGATAAAAGCATAAGGTAGTGGCCTAGCGTAGTGATCAGGCCTTCCTTCATCTCTATAGTGGTAATAGATATCAAAACAAGGTTTTATTAAACCAGAGCCACGCTTATCTCTTTCAGCCTTCCAACATGGTTCCCACTTGTGACCATCACTTCTTAATTGATACTCGGCAAATTTATAAAGATTTTTTTCACTAAAGAACATATCAGGCTTAGCGTATTCCTTAGCTTTCCCTGCTTTAACGTTGTTAGTATTCGGTCTAAAAACAACATCGAGACCCGCGCGGGTATATGCATGCGCAAATGCAGGATCAACTTCAGGTGAAATAACAAGTGTTGCTTTAATATTTACCATTCCGTTTAACCCACCATCACTGGGGAGGGGGATTGGTGCCCGCAAGTATTCTTTTAGTGGTAGCGTTCCTTGATAAACAACAGTGACTTCATCATCTGAGCAAACAATTTGTTCGAATAAATCAGACTTAAATCTTCCCCAGCCAACTTCTTCTGGGGGATGAAATTTTGGTATGGCATTATGTACAAGCAAGGCTCGTATTGCTAATGGGGATAGCTCGGAACCTATAAGGGCATGAATTCCTGCGCTGGTTCTTAATGTGTAAGGTGCGGAAAAACTTGTCCCCATAGTGCCATTTAACCCACTTCCTAACGATGTGTTTATTACGCCGAAAGGGCGTTCAAATGAACCACCAAATGTAACACCATCTGGTTTAGCAATCCCTGGCGTACGGCCTGGGCCAATTGAACTGTATGAGCATCGTTCCCATAATTCATCTTGTGAGTTGCATGCACCAACGGCTAATATATTTACACCATCCGAGGGTGGTTGTATCCTATTTAATCCGGTAGCTTCATCAGACTCTCCAGAATTTCCAGCAGCAACAGTAATTAACATTTTTCCGCTTGCAGCCCGTTGGTCGAGTTCTGATGTCCATACTGTGATTTCATCATCTTCAATTGGAATATCTGGCCCTAGGCTTAAGTTTACATATTTATAAGGAATATCTGCTGTGTCAAGATGCGTTAGGATTCGATCAAGCACATCATACATTTCAAAGTCAGAGTTTTGTCCAGTTGCTTGATCAATAACTCTAATATGGTCAACAAATGTATAGGGTATGCCTACTTCTATAGATGGAGTTAAATGTCCAAATAAATAAGCAGATGTAACTGCCTCGCCATGTTCTAGAGCTTCTGGATGTGCAAGCCCGATATTGCTAGGTTCTATATAATTTACCCAAGGCATGATTGGTGAAGCCTCAGGCAATCCACCATCAAATATTGCAACACGCGTGTTTATATCTAGCGCTGTTATTTCAGGTAGTATTGGGATAGGGATATGATCACTCCTTAGAACAGGGGGCCTAAATGTTCTCAAGCTAGGCATGCGGCGAATAGCTCTTACAAAAGAAAAATTCGCCAATTTTTTCACCAGGGTATCATTTGCCCTTACTGGAACAAATATTACGCCTCCAGCAAATCTGACCTTTTGTTTTATTGCTTCAACACCGATCATATCAGCATACTTGTAAAATGCATCAATAATTTCAGGGGATGAGTCACTATGTAGTATGGCTTCGAATATTCCTTGATTAGTAGTCGTTAAGTTTTGTTTTAACTTTGCGGTTAGGTTGGGAGCAGAAAAATCTTCTACAGATTGAAGCTGTAAAAAGGCAGGTTTATTTACTGACCAGAGAGGCAAATCTTCTAGCCAGTTTTTTAATTTATTGCGAGTAGTAGAAACAAACCAGGTATCACTAATAGCCCCAGATGGATGTTCCTTTATGCCCCAGCTTTCTGGTTCAACAAAAGTTGCTTTACCTCCAATTGCCCTTAACCCTGCTTCATTAATTAAATTGCTAGGAAAGTCACTTTTAGAAATATATCGTGGATGCATTGTAAGGGCTGCGACCACCTTATCATTTGGGCATGCTTCATTAGGTAATTTGTCAAATTCGGCTATGGTTTTTTTGACGCGATTAGTCACACGCTCTTTTGCTGTTTGAATATCATAGGGCGGATTCTTTATTCCGCCACCACTTTTCTTCTTAAAGCTACCTGTTAGACGTTCACCTTTACCGAGTAAATAATTTTTTTTTGATTTCATAACTATTCATCCTTATGTGGTTCCGTATTCTTCATGTATTTTCTGATAGTGTCTCTTGAAACTTGGAGTAGCTCTGAAGCCTTGCGCTGAGATATTCCTTGATTTATAAGTATCATTGCTGCCATTGATTTTTCTTTTGGCTGTTTTTTTGAAAATATATCTGAAATAGCCTCTTGTAAAGTAATTTGAAGATCTATGTTTTGTAGTACAGATTTTCGTATACAAGAATTTAACCAAAGTTCAGAATCTGCAAAAGAACTATTTTCAAATGCTGCACCTATCAACTTCATCAGTTCAGGGTCAATTTCAAAAGAACTGCATGTAAGTTTTTTGTGTGTAAACATCGTTTGCTCAGATGCTGTCGGTAATGTAAAGTCAATAACCCGATCAAATCTTCTCCACACAGCTTTATCTAATAGTTCTGGATGATTGGTGGCAGCGACAAGCAAGCCTGTTCTAGGCCAGTTATCCAAAGATTGCAGTAAAACATTGACTAATCTTTTTAACTCTCCTACATCTCCTATATCCCCTCGAGTTTTACCAATTGAATCGAATTCATCAAGAAAGAGGATGGAGTCTTCATTAGCGGCATCATCTAGAACCATACTTAAATTTGCTCCGGTTCGTCCTAGGTAGCTACTCATAATTGATGCCAAATTTAATGTGAATAAATTTCTTCCTAATTGTTTTTCTAACCAGTGAGCAGCTAATGTTTTACCGACCCCAGGTGGACCTATGAAGAGCACAGAACGAGTCGGTAGAACGTTAACGGATTTAAGAAGATTGGCGTTTTTTTGTTCTTGAATGATTTCTTCTAAAGGAATACGGACACTATCAATCCAAATAGGATCGAAGTTGAATTCAAAATTTTTCTGTTTAAGGAACATGTCTGAAGCACCAACATTGTTCGAGTTTGGTGTTGTTGCTTTTCTTAAAAAAGATTCTTCTAGATGACTAAGTACTTCTTTCAATTGAGCGCCAAATTCTGGACGTTCATTTGTAGACCGTCTAGTAGTTCGGCGAAGTAGCGTGATAACATCTTCTCGTCGACCAGAGATAGAGAGACGAGCAAGCTGGAGAAATTCATTGTAAATATCCATTGTATTCCAGTGTAAGTAGTTGATTTTTATAATAAAGAATCGCTAGTGGACTAAGTTTTATGCGACGAGTAAAATAATAGCCCACTTTGTAGGCTCGTGCAATGGATGAATTGAATAAATTCTCAATTAAATACCTGTACAGTTATTGACAGAACTCCAAGGTAGCGAAGCTCCTTTGCCACTTTTATTTTTAAACCGAGCGTCCCATACGTGAATTCGGTTAATTTCATAGAATAAACAAAGAATAAACAAGACACCCACTTTAAGAAAACCTAAAAGGCGGAATATTTTTTTGTCTTCTTCTTTATGAGATGAGTTTTGTGTTAATGAGCCTACATTTCTGCTCAATAATTCGAATTCACTGAGGTGAATGGAATAAAAGAGAAA
>JAFLJQ010000259.1 GCA_022712915.1 Gammaproteobacteria bacterium
TAACTTTTCGCTCGATTCTTCTCAGTCAGCAATTTGATAAGGCTTGGGAGGAAGTCAAAAACTTTTACCTTAAACCGATTCTATTACCGAATAATGTGGTGAAATTTCAACGAAAATGATCAGTATGAGAGTTACACCCTCTGCAACTATCCTTTTCAGGACGACGTATTAATTCCATCAATCGAATAAAGTAACGTCCTATCTGCAAGGCTGGAGTCGACCATACATGGTTAGCTCGAAGTGAACGATTAATTTCATGCGCAATGAGTTTTTTACTTAATAGACCTGAATTACTAATACCGCCTCGTCGCATTTTAACAGTAATACGGTCTAGATAGGCCCAGTGGATCTCTCGCGCATAAAAAATACGTACAAAGAAATCAAAATCACCCACCACCTTATACGCTAACGAGTAAAGGCCAAATTCTTCAAACAAAGACTTTTTGGTGAAAGCCGTTGGATGTGGTGGCATCCAGCCAATCCTAAACATCCAGCGTTTAAAATAGTGTGACATATAATAGCGAATTATTTTTCCTGATTTATCATCAACAATTATCATATCTGAGAAACAAATTTCCGCTCCTGTATCGGACATCTTTTGAATAACATCACTAACGACATACTCATCACAGAACACATCGTCGGAATGAAGGATGCCAATCATATCACCCGATGCAAACCGAATTCCTTTATTGAGCGCATCATAAATCCCTTCATCTGGCTCAGAAATAAATATAGAAATCTGTTCACAATACTCTTCAATAATATCTACCGTTCCATCAGAAGACCCTCCGTCAATCAACACATACTCTATCCTAGGATAATCTTGTGCGAGAACTGACTCAATTGCATCCCTGATATACTGTACATTATTGTACACAATTGAAACGATCGATATTAGTGGAATGTCTTCTTCTTTTACAGTTGAATAATTAGACATCAATTTACCCGCACACCATGGTCGAGATTTGCCACATACCACTGATACGTCTTATATAAACCTTCCTCTAGTTCAATTGAGTATGTCCATCCTAACTTAGTTAGCCTGGACACATTCAACAACTTCTGTGGTGTACCATCGGGCTTTCTTGTATCAAAGACCAGCTCACCTTCAAAGCCAACAACCCGTTTTATTACCTCCGCCATCTCACGAATTGTGACATCCTTTCCTGTTCCCACATTAACATGGGATATCATTGGCTCAACATTACTTTCATACACTTCATTATCAAGCATCATCACATGGACACATGCAGCCCCCATATCATCCATATGCAAGAACTCACGTTTTGCATTTCCAGTCCCCCATACTACAACCTGTTCTTCACCCGTTACTTTAGCCTCATGAAATCGTTGAATCAGTGCAGGAATCACGTGACTATTTGTGGGGTGAAAATTATCGCCCTCACCATATAGATTGGTCGGCATTACGGAACGAAAGTGGGTACCATACTGGCGGTTGTATGATTCACACAACTTAATACCTGCAATTTTTGCCACAGCGTAGGGTTCATTGGTAGATTCCAACGCACCAGTAAGCAAGTCTCTTTCCGCAATTGGTTGCGTAGAAAACTTGGGATAAATACACGAACTACCCAAGAACAACAAACGCTTCACATTTGCTTGATAAGCCGCATGAATCACATTACATTCAATCATTAGATTTTCATAGATAAATTGAGCAGGAAGTTTATTGTTCGCAAGAATGCCACCAACTTTTGCAGCTGCAAGCACTACATAGTCTATTTTGTTATCATGGAAAAAATCTTGGACTGAACGCTGCTCAAGCAAATTCAATTCACCGTGAGCTATAGTAACTATATTGGTGAATCCTTTTGAATTCAAATTCCGAATGATAGCAGAGCCAACCATTCCCCGATGCCCAGCCACAAATATAGCATCAGTATTCCTTAATGTAGTCATATTTACTCGTGATAATTAAATGTAGAAAAGCCTTCGTCCCGACACAACACATCTTTTTCAGCTTCCTGCAGATCATGAACTACCATTTCCTTAACCATCTCATTAAAGCTAGTCCGTGGCACCCAACCTAATTTTTCCTTAGCCTTGGAAGAATCCCCCAATAATATTTCAACTTCTGCAGGTCGAAAATAGCGTGGATCAACGGCCACAATTTCCTTGCCAGTTGATCTATCAAAACCCCTCTCATCAAGACCTTCTCTTTCCCATTGAATATTTATCCCTAATTCATTGCAGGCAATATTTACAAAATCACGAACTGAATACTGCACTCCAGTTGCAATACAAAAATCATCTGGCTCATCTTGTTGCAACATTAACCACTGCATCTCGACATAATCCCTTGCATGACCCCAATCTCGTTTAGCATCCAGATTACCAAGATATAAACAATCCTGTATGCCCAATTTTATTCGTGCAAGTGCACGAGTTATTTTACGTGTAACAAAAGTTTCACCACGAACTGGGGATTCATGATTAAATAAAATCCCATTGCAAGCATACATACCATAGGCCTCACGATAATTAACTGTTATCCAGTACGCATAAAGTTTCGCCACGGCATAAGGCGAGCGAGGATAAAATGGCGTAGTTTCTTTCTGAGGCATCTCCTGCACCTTGCCAAACAATTCAGATGTAGAAGCCTGGTAAAAACGTGTAATTTTCTCAAGCCCGAGAATTCGAATCGCCTCAAGAATACGCAGAGTTCCAATTGCATCAGAGTTTGCAGTGTATTCTGGCTCTTCGAAAGATACCGCAACATGAGATTGTGCCGCAAGATTATATATTTCGTCTGGTTTAACTTGTTGAATAATGCGAACCAAACTAGAAGAATCAGTTAGATCCCCATGATGCAATATAAATCGACGACTTTTTTCATGAGGATCTTGATACAGATGATCTATTCGGGCTGTATTAAAGAGTGACGATCTTCTCTTTATCCCATGAACCTCGTATCCCTTATCGAGAAGAAATTCAGCTAAATAAGCACCATCTTGTCCAGTAACACCAGTAATAAGTGCTTTTTTCATTGTAACACCATTCAAATAAGTTGTAGTAGTTTATCATATGCTAATTTATGCGCCTTTGCACACAGAGATACATCTAAGTTATCGTTTGCTATTCTAGCTGCATTTTTTTGGTACGACTCACATTTTTTTTCATCACCCAACAAAGATATACATCGATTTGACATATTCTTATAATCTGCCACAGCAACTATTTCTCCAGAAACATTATCTTTTACATACTTAGAAACATCACCAACATTTGTAGAGACTATCACTTTCCCCATACTCATAGCCTCCCATACAGAAATTGGCGATGATTCAGCGTAAGATGTACACAAATACAAATCAAAACGCTTCAACAGAGGTCTCACATCCTGTCTTCCACCAACAAATTCAATATTTTCAACCCCTAGTTCTTCACAAAGATTTTTAATCTTCTGAAAATAACGCTTTTGACTCCGGTAGACAGGCCCTACAACAACAAAATAAAGTTCACTTAAATGATTATTCATTTCTGCTGCGACACGAACAAAAACATCAATTCCTTTAATTCTGTTTACATTGGCAACTGTTCCTATTACAATTTTACCAGCCCATCTATCAATTAGCCCCTCATCACCATGCATAGACATGTCTGATGAAAAATACTTTGTATCAACAGGTGCTTGAATAACAAACTCTAGCCTGCTTGCCGTCACAAGTGGACCATAATAATCACGCGAACGTTCCGATGCATATATGTAAGCATCCGGCAAACTGCTAAGAATAGTGAAAATTCTCCGAAAGATCCATGGCAAACAAGTATCGTTCAAATGCCATATTACTTGTTTGCCTGCTAGTTTTCCTGCAATAACACCTTTATATTGCCAAGCGCCTCCACTTACATAAATGATATCAAACTGGCTATTTTTAAAATAACTAGCTAATTTTGCTATTTCAAAAATTGAAAATATAACATATCGTAATGCCACTTTCAGTTCTTTAGTAATACGGCTGATAGAAAATACTTTATACGGTATTTCACCTTTTGCAAGCAGCTTTCTGAATGAAGATGAATTTTCGTCAGGCAAAATAACCGTTGTCTCAATTTGCCCTTTCAGAGCATATGCGACACGACAAACATACATCTGGGGCCCTCCCAGCTTACCTTCTTCAAATACCATTGCTACTTTATGCATTTAAACTTCCATAGAACCATTAATAAATCGTCAAAAATAAAGTACCACAGCAACATTAAATTGCTGATGACTTAAACATTATAAAGACGACTATCTTCACCGCTTCCGTCAACATGACCAGACAACAGTGTCGACAATTTAAAACTATAGCCATAAATAATTTCATTTAATAAAAAAATAAGCTGGCATGATTACAGCAATACATGGATAAATTCCTAAAAAATGATTTCTGTTTTTGTAAACTATAAAACATACAATAAAGTAACACCTGAACGAGAGCAATGGTGCGAATTATGCCAAGATGAAGAAGAATTTTCAGTCCTAAGAATGCTAGGCTGAGCATTGGCTGCGTCGTTCACCATTTTCACCCTTATAGTGGATAAGTACATCGGCACAAATTAACGGGGGAAAATTAATTTTTCAGCCGCATCAGGCGACAGATAATTATTATAACTATGTCCTCTTACGATATTGTAATGCCAAATAATATATTTTTGTATATCCATCTCTGCTTTATCATAAAAGCGATAAAATATTTTCGGCATCCACTCTATTTTAGAACGTCTAAAAAATCGTTCCATAGGCGCATTGCCCCAACAATTTCCCCGTCGGCTCATGCTTTGTGTTATTTGAAACGTCTATAGTTACTGTCAACATTTCAAACTTGTGTAATAGCAGCCTTGATCCGAGTGAAACATGGCATCTTTGGGCTTGCCTCGACTTTCATAAGCCATTCTCAGCACTGCACACGTCAGCTCTGAATCGGGGCGATTAGAACATGCCTATCCGATTTATCTTTCTGGCATATAAATCCATCACAACGGCTAAATAGTACCACTATGTGTTTGCCCAGATATAGGTGACGTCACCACACCAAAATTTATTGGGTGCATCAACCGTAAATTTCCGATTTAACAAATCAGGGGCAATTTTCGATTCATCTTCATCTATTTTATATTTGTGTTTATGAGGTTGCTTATTCGTGATATTAGCCTCTCACATATATCGACTCACGTTCTCACCTCTCTGTGTCAGTTGCCAAGCAATGGTTCGTGCGCCTGCCGCACCCCGACTCACTGCGTGAATATCAATGGCCGCTTGTTTTAACCTCGCTCTTTCTTAATTAAATATATCTTTGTGATTAATCCGGTAATAATAGCTACCCGTATTCACATCAAATAGGCTGCACATTACTTTTTCAACGTATCAATTAAGGTCTTCACATAGATATATGTGGCCGCCAATTTTTGGCGGCTGATATGAAATGCTGTATACGCATACTAACACTGAGCCTCTATGAAATTCTGGGAATTTTATTGCTTAGAAATATCCGGTATTGAATAGTTTTTTAATCGGCCTATCATTTGTGTATTTGATATAGAGTTGGAGGTCCAAAATGCAATAATACTAAGCCAAAAAATATAATTTACATACCATGAAATAGCGAAAAAAAAGAGCATACAAACCAGCATAAATGAATAATTCTTGTTTGCAAAAATTGTTAACATAGTTAAAACGAAGCACAACCCCACAATTCCACGTTCAACTAAAACATGAAAAAATCCAGATGAAATCCCCCTGTCAAACCCTGCAAGATAACCCACTCCATGACCGAACAATAAATTAAGGAAAGAGGACTGCTTCAATATATCCAAACCATTTGACATACGGTCTACACGATCACCGAGCGAGGTTATCGGCAAAAAACCAGCTTCGTCAATAACAGTAACATCAACGAGCATAACTATTATGAAAAGACCCAACACCCCAGTGCTCAATAAAATTGCAGGTGCATTTACCTCCTTAACTTTAAGCTGCATAATTCCAAAAATCACGATGAACAGATAGAATGTAACTGAAAATGTAAGCACGCCTGCCAATAGACTGAATACAATCAACCATCGATAATTACTATATCTATTAAGCTCATTAGCTATTAACACATTAATCGCGAAAAATAACCCCGCGTATTGTGGTTCATTAAAATAACCACTAACTCTAGCAAGAACAAAAGGGCCAAAACTTTTCGGCATACTTACACCTAAAAAACTATATTGATAGCCCCTTGCGCTAAAATTTCCTTGTAAAGAAAAATTAAAAAAGTCGGTATTAAATAAACTAAACTGATGAAGAAAAAATACAATAATTGAGGAAATTGATGCAAAACAAGCTATGCGAACCCATAGCTTCATAAATAACTCTCTGCTTAAAGCATGTTTTTTCAACACTCTAAACAACAACACAAAGAAAATAATAACAGCATAATACGAGAATATATTACTTAACTGACTTCTTTGCCACAACATCTCAATACCAAAAAGGACTGCTACGCAACTAAAAATTAAAATGTCAAATCTAGTTAATCTTGCATAACTTAGAGCAAAGAGTAAAAAAACAATCAAAACAAGAACTCCCCTGAGCTCTCGGCTGGTAAAATCCATACTTGAAAATATAAAAGGAGGGCTTATTAATGCCAATAATATAGAAATCGAAAATGCGAACATAACCACGGAACGATTATACATTTACTTTTGCTCTCATTTTACAAATGGCTTATAGGATAAATTCTGGAAGGATTTTTAGCTAATGGTCTTACCCCAGAGCAAGATCATTATAAATTGAACTAAATTGCTTATCACCGATCAAATCGCCTTGATTAGCCAAGGAGATCTGAACCATGAGTGATTTTATGTCGCATTTTAGCCGTATTCCAGAACCCTGAATAAAACGTTCCCATCAGCGCTATCCTCTGCGGTGCTGATGGGTGGAAAGAAATTGA
>JAFLJQ010000246.1 GCA_022712915.1 Gammaproteobacteria bacterium
CGTTAAGTAGTGTTCTTATTCGCATTGGGCTTCTTTTTTTGATAGTGGTCTGGTAACTACCATCATGGATCGAAGCTCAATGTGAATCAATTCTTATTAAATCATCAATTATTTACCCACAGATTTTCCTGAAGAGCCATATCTATTAAGTCTGATTTTTTACCCATTAAAGACAGCTATGTTAAACATTCAGTTGATGGGATGTATGGCGAAACGAATGGAAGTATTAAAGAATTTGGAGAGTGTGTTTAAGGTGTTGGGGTTTGCACATTCACCCCAAGCTATCACACTAAATAGAGCCCGTACCTGGCATCCCATTAAGTTGTCCCAGTATAAATATATGGTTGGGCAGATGTTACAAACGGTTACAAATCGTTACTTTACTGAAAAGCTATAAATTAAGACTTCCTCTATAGTTACACCATCAACAATGATGATGAGGAGAAGAAGATGAAGAAAAGAGTATTGGTTATAATTACTGGCAGTTTGATTACATTAGGTTTGATTTCAGGTTGCAATCACCATTCAACACCTACAGAAAAACTTAGTTACGTGGTTGAAGAAATCAATGATGAACTGGATTTAAGTGCTACGCAACTGGTTAAGTTGAATAAGCTTAAAGTGCATTTGCTCAGTTTACACAAAGCTCACAAAGCTGAAAATAAGCAATCTCACGAGCAATTTCGGGCAATGTTAGATAAGCCTTATCTTGATCAGCAAGCAATACTGTCTCATGTTACTGCAAAGACTGTTTTTGTCAACGAGAAAGCACCTGAAGTGGTC
Source organism: Gammaproteobacteria bacterium (assembly GCA_022712915.1). Lineage (GTDB taxonomy): Bacteria > Pseudomonadota > Gammaproteobacteria > UBA6429 > Thiohalophilaceae > JAHEDB01. The sequence goes on from JAFLJQ010000246.1 coordinate 784, forward strand.
GCACTGTTAGCTGGGTTTTATGACAGTCTAAACGATAACCAGCGTAAAGAGGTCAGAGAGAAATTGGATAAACATCACAAGCGCCACAAACGTTGGCATGGTGAAGATTAATCTTTTTGACACACAATTGACTGGGTGCTTTGCACCCAGTAACATGTTGTGAAATTAAATGGCGTTGACAAATAATGCATAACATTCTACTCATTGATGATGATGAGCGACTCGGTGAATTACTCACTCAGTATTTCAAACAGTTTGATTTGAGTCTGCATCATGCATTACGCCCAAGTGATGGCATAAAACAACTCGGAATACATTCGTTTGATTTGTTAATACTTGATGTGATGCTGCCTGAAATGGATGGCTTTGAAGTTTGCAAACAGATCCGCAAAACTAATGACATCCCCATTCTAATGCTAACAGCCCGGGGTGAAGTAACGGATCGCATTGTTGGTATGGAAATTGGTGCTGATGATTATTTACCTAAGCCATTTGAACCACGAGAACTGGTTGTTCGAATCCAAAGTATTTTGAAACGAGCAAAACATCAGAATGTTAACGCTGACATTCTCGACTTTGGTGATTTGGTTATCGACACTGATATGAGGAGCGTCAGAATTAATGATGAATACGTTTCATTGAGTTCCATGGAATATAGTTTGCTGAATATTTTGGCCAGCAAGCCTAATAAGGTGTTTAGTCGTGATGAGATTCTTAATCATCTTAAAGGCATTGATGTAGATATTTATTCCCGTGCTACCGATATACAAATAAGTCGTTTAAGACAAAAACTTAAACCTTGCAATCATATAAAAACCATTCGCGGCACCGGTTATACTTTTGCAGCTAAGACGTCTTCATGATTTTTTCAAAGCATCGAATTTCATTGTCCGGCAAGTTAACATGGCTGTTTGTTATAATGGCGGTGTTGCTGACGCTACTCGCCGGCATTTTAATGAGTTCTGTTTTTAAGAATAACTTTAAAAATCATTTAAGACCACATCTTGATCAATATCTTGAATATTTGCTGCATGATCTAGGCAATCCCCCTGATATAAACCGTGCAAAGACCATAGCAAAAGAACTTTCGTTGGAAATTCAATTTCATTCCAATGGTAAAAACTGGAGCACAAACACTCATAATGTTGGTTTAGTTGACCTGAGCGATATTAAGTATCACAAGCATCTTAATGAAAATAATCTTGATTATAGCATTGGGGAATATAAACAATATGAAGTGTTGGTTAATGTAAAAAATAATAATACTATCTTATTTGTTCTGACTCACCCGAGAAGACATTTTGGCGTACACACTATTTTTCATTTTATTATATTAATTAGTGTGCTTGTTCTTTTTTACCATATTACAAAAAGAATATTTTCCCCCATTCATGCCATTAAAGACGGCATTCAAAAAATTGGTGAAGGAAATCTTGAATTTCGCCTTGATATCCGTCGCAAAGATGAGCTGGGTGAGTTAGCCAATAATATTAACAATATGGCTGATGATATACAGTCGATGCTGGACGCCAAACGCCAGTTATTGCTTGCTATCAGTCATGAACTGCGTTCACCTCTGACACGCGCTAAAGTAGCTACGGCCATGATTGATGATAGTCAACAACAGGATAGTATTAATCACGACTTACAGGAAATGGAAAATCTAATTGAAGAAATTCTTGAAGCTGAACGTCTGAACACTAAACATAATAACTTAATCAAGACAGATTTTAATATAATAGAATCGATCGCGGAAATCGTTTCGCTTTATGATGAAAGATTGATTCGTACGCAGTTACCAGTATCACCGGTGCTGATACATGCCGATCAGACACGAATTAAATTACTGCTACGCAACCTAATTGAAAATGCCATTCGACATACCCCGGACAATGCCGCGCCTGTGAATATATTCCTGGAAAGTTCACAACAGAATTTAAGCATAATACTGACAGACCATGGTGAAGGTATAACAGATGAACATCTACCTCATATACTGGAGCCATTTTATCGTGTTGACCCATCACGCCAGCGTGAAACAGGGGGGTATGGTTTGGGGCTTTATTTATGTAAAGTTATCTGTGAAGCACATAAAGGATCTCTGAATATTAATAGCTTAGCGCAACAGGGAACGACGGTAACGATTACGCTGCCTATTAACAGCAATCAATAACTTGTAGCTTGCGTGGACACCCACTTTAAGAAATTAAATTTTATAGCCGCATACACCTCGTAAAATCTTATTAGAGACTTGTTATTAGGACTCCCACCTTAAGAACATGCTCTAACGAGTTGTTGTCTACTGATTATTAAGTATTTATTGAGGCGGTGATGGTTAAGTTGTCTGGTTAAGTTGCCGGGTAAGCCGGTTAGAACAACCAAAAAGCAGCCAACGGGGTCACGAAAAAAGACATCAAAAAACAAATCGCTATCGACTTTGAGTAGGACTGAACGACGGTATCTTTCTTTCCTTTACATGGATTCGTTTTAGAAGGTGTAACTACTGCGCAGGCTGTAAATGCTGATTTCGCGTGCATAGTGTGTTGCGCTGTCATCAAAGCCACTGTTTTGAATCCATTGTACTGATGGTGTGAGGTGCCAATTGCTCTCAAGCTCAAAACGGACATAGGCCTCTGCCTGTTGGCTATCAGCCATGTCGGCCCCCGATTCTGTTTTTGCTTTGTCCGAAACACCTGTTTTGGCGAGACCCAGGCCGAGAGTTTGACCAAACAGGGGCGTTTCTTGTGTCAGGGCGATAAAGCGGGCGGCTGTTGAGATCTCATCATTGGCCGCGCCTATACGCAGGTTCAGTTTTGTCTGCCCAAAGAAATGATCAGTGCTGAGGTAGGCTCCCTGATTGTTGCCGGTTTGGCCGGAGTCATCCAGATATGCGTGGTGCGCACTATTTGACCAGATGCCAATATGCCAACGACTACTGGCGGTGGTCCAGTAGAGTTCAGCCACGATGAAAGCGCCTTTCCCCTCTGCACCTAGATCAACCAGCTCTGAATAGGAGGTATTGGGGTTGTCTGCCAGACCGTGGGAACTGGTGAGCAAGATGTTCAGGCCCGGCCGATTCGTGGCCTCTTCATAGTGAAAGCATGCTCCCAGGGCATAACCGGGAAAGGCGATGCTTGGGTTATTGACAAAACTGGCCCCGATAAACTGGCTGGTCTCGTCATTGGCGACATCACTGGCATCCAGTGTGCAACTGGGATTAATAAGCCCCAGTGTCAAATAATTTTTACCGAGTTTGCTGGAATAATGGAGCTCCGAGACCTGCAATCGTCCCTTGCCATCCCGATCCAGTGCACTACCCGCATCGGCATTGGCTTCGCTCAGCATGGTAGAGATACCCTTTTCGCGAGGGCTGAGATTGCCTTCGATATAGATACTCCAGTGGCCTGATTCATTGGGTAAGGCGGCCAATAAATCAAAGGATCCTGTGCCCTCATTATGGATACGATCGTCATTGGTTTGTTGATAGGTGGCCGTAAAACCCCCTTCTACCTGGATATTGGGTTGGTCAGCACTGATGACACCATGGCGTTTTATGGGCTCATCGGCCATTGCCACTGGGGAGATTAACAGCAGGGCCGTCAGGGGCAGGTGATATTGCTTCATTGATTACCTCATTAACATAATGATTATTATCTTCGTTAACGCGAATGATAATGATTCTCATTTAAGAGTGCAATGATTTTTTAGTGTGTCATGGCTTAAGCATCCCCTCATATCAGACAGCCGAAAAAACAACTGATAGTGCACGATGCTCCTGAATTTTCCCAATAAATGCGCTCATAATCTTGGTTAACCACTCTTCCTTCATACGAGGAAGCAGCTCATAAACCATCTGT
>JAFLJQ010000159.1 GCA_022712915.1 Gammaproteobacteria bacterium
GGATGTCCGATCTTTGTTAGTAAAATCGATTAAATTATCTTTGCTCAGCGCATTGCTTGTTGGATGCAGTCTATATCTGGAGCCTGCCATGGCCTTTTTCTTTAAAAAAAACCTGACTGCCGAAGAGTTTGTTCAATACATTAAGAAAGAACAACAAGAGGGTCATGTTAGCAAACTAACCGACTTTGAAATCAAGGGGTATGAATTTCCGCTCAAGGAAATAAAGTCAGCCCATTTCAAAAATACCCGCTGGCAGTCCATTGAAGCGGAAGGTCGGACGTTCGAAAAGGTTCTTTTTGAAGATTGTGAATTGAAAAATATCAATTTTCGTGAGGTTGTCTTGAAGGACGTAACCTTCAAAAACTGTACCTTGAGCAATGTGGTGATGAATAAGGCCATCATTAAGAACCTGACTTTTGAAAAAAGTAAACTGGTCAGCATCGATTCAAATATTGATCACAGTTACCGATGAAGATGGTGAATTAACGAACCTTGATTTTACGGTAATTATTCTTAGAAATATGATGTTCAAAAAATGTTCAATGTCGATGTCAGTGAACGAGTGTAATACATCCAACCCAACAGTTTTTTTAATTCCCTCAACCGCATTCTTAGCAACGGCCCTCTGAAATTCGTGGCCGCATTGATGCCAATGGCATGGTGATCCTGGTTAACCCTAATGGTGTGTTCTTTACATCGACCTCAGTGATTAACGTGGCAGTATGATCGCCTCGGGGCTGGATATTAAGGTCAGTGACTTTATGAACGGTCATTACATGTTTCGTGATATGGAGGGCACCGAGGGCAAGGTGGTGAACAGTGGCCTTATCAAGGCATCAACAGGCGGTAATGTCACCTTGATGGGTTAGCAGGTCAGAAGTGATGGCCTGATTGTGGCCAAACTCGGCACGGTGAATCTGGCGGCGGGTAGGAGAGGTGAAGCTTGCTTGTTAAAATAGAGTACTGCATCATTCTTGATTTACAGGTGACTGCATAGGCTAGGCCAGTGTTTTAAGATGTAGTTCGTATAAAATACGTGGAAAACAATGAATAATCTAAGTTAGAAAATAGTCTTAATTTTGGAATGGGAGGAAATATGGACATAACTCAGTTAAAAAGAGATTTGGATGAAATTGTGGGAAAAAGAATTGACCACTTCTGTTAATCAAGTTTGGCAAACGATCACAAAGAAAATCAATGTGCTCATTTTGTGAGCCATATGCTTGGGTATGATCTATCAAAAGCCGCTTTTTGCAAGTATAGAACCTTAGCAGATAAAAAAGCCGATACTGTTACAGGTGCTACAATGCGTGTTGATGTCATCTTCAACCAAATAAGTAAACGTAATCGGCACGCCACCTCAAAATATCAATGTTATCCAGCAGGCCTGATATTTGTTACTCAAAAAATAAATCTCAATATGAACGGTGATATGGGCAGTATGCCCAGGAAACATATTGGGATATTGGCAGGTTTTTCAGTCTATCATTACGGTAATACGGATAATAAAGTTAAAAAACACGATCTCAATTATTTTATGTAATTGTTTACAAAAATATATGGTGGCAATGGGCCGATGGAATTTTATCGGGGAGATTTCATCAAGTGAAATATTCAAAAATTATTATTTTATATTTTATTTTATTATTCGGATTAAATGTTTCACTCATATCTTTGCATCTGGCAGCGACAGAATTAATCGTTAAAGTCCCAAATGAGTCGCAGGTAATGAAGGGGTTATTTAGAAATTTGGATGCCACATTTCCTATAAGTCAGTCCTGTAACGATAATAAATCAAGCCCGACTATAGTTCGAGACTACATGCAAACAATATTGACGTATCTGGCAGAAGAAAAGTCAGGAGGAAATCAGGTTAGCGTAAAATGTAACAAAACGATGTTAAATAAAGAACTGATTGATTTCTATTCTTCAACACAAGGGGCATATTCTAAAAATATATCAAAGACACTACGCAAGATGAAAAGAGGAGAGCCTCTTTATCAATGTGAAGTCTCATTTAATTATGCTTCGGGAGAAAATGTTTGGTCTAGAGGAATTCAGTTCCTGTTTCGTGGAAAAAATAGTCAGGTTGTTAAGCATTCATTTCGCTGTCTTATCACTCCATGATGGGATAAGCATCGGCTCAAGTATGGTTGCCTCGGGTCTGGGTATTCAATCCTCTAAATTTATACTCGATTCACAAGTTATTGCATAGGTTAGATGAGTGTTTTAGTGTATAGACTATATTAAATGTCTGGAAAAACAATGAACAAAATAAGGATATTAGATTAAGAATATGTCTACATAAACAGGCTCCTATAAAGGTGGCGTGTACAATCATAACTAGTTCGTAATGCCACTGACCCGTTTTCAGCGGGTGGCAGGACTACCGAAGAGCGAAGGAATGACCCACAGCATGGCTGTGGCAGGAAAGGGATAGTCAGTATGGACATTTTTAAAACAGATTTAGCAAGCTCAACACCACATGACACAAGCAATATGTCTTTTGCGTGGTTTATTTTGTCTGTGCAAAACATACCCTATGCGTTAAATTAACGGCTATCCACTATAAGGAACTCCCTCATGATGTTTAAGATTGATTTAAGTCGTTTCCCCCGAAATTTGTTAGTGCTGTTTATGCTCAGCACCGCTTTATTGATGCAGGGCTGTTTTTGGGAAAGTGATGATCCGGCTCCGTTACCAAATCAGGATGCTAGTGGACTGTTTACAGGCAGTGCTGAGATTAACGGTGGATCAATCGTTAGTGACTTCAAAGGTATTATCTACAACAATCGCTTTCTTATTTTTAGTCCTTCTGCCCATACGCTTTATGATGGTCGTATCTCTGACATCCTCAGCTCAAGTTTAACGGCAACAGCAGATGTTTATGAAAATGGGGTCAAGACCCAGGCTTCTATCAGTGTCACGGGTACAGTTATTACTGCATCACAAATGACACTTGAATTGGGTGGTACAGGCAAAGGTAATGGGCAAGTACAACTGACCTATGACGATATCTATAAGCGGGGAGCGACGAATGGAAGGATAAATTCTTCTTCTCCAAATCCACTATGGAAAGGGACGATTTATTCACTAATGAGTAATCATATTACAGAAAATTTTGAAAAAAATGATTTAAGTTTAAATAATTATTCTTTTCATTCAATGGATATTCCAAATACACAATGTGGTTATGAAGGTGAGATTTTAATACCTAGCACAACAATCAATATTTATACTGTCTTACAAAAAAGAAATGTTGGTTCAGATTATGGTGTTTGTAATGTTACTACAGCACCAAATTATGATGGGTTTTCTTCCGTGGTCGATGGTGCAAATCAAGATGACACATTATGGTATGCCGTCACTAACGGTACTCATTCAGTATTTGCTGTCTTAACACATTGATTGCCCTGTATGGAAAAAACTCTGGACGGCGAATGTGAGTGGCGACATTACCGGGCGTTCTTTTATGCACGGCACGGGTGATTATGCCACGGGCAGCTTTGAGTTGACTTATCATGAGAGTAATAGTCGGGGGGCGGTGCCGTTTGTGGTGGACGAGGGTTGGGGTAATAATCCTGTAATGGGTACAAGAATGACAGCCACGGGTTTTGATCTTTCCCTGGGCGGCACCATGACACCTACCGAGTTGGGCGGTTGTGATGCTAATGGTAATGAACTTATGGCTATCAATGGCGAACTGACCGGGCGGCTTTGGCGGTTTACGACTTCCGGGCTCGTTGGGTGCAATAATGACAATACTAATGACGGAAGAATACTGGATGGTTTTTTAACCAAGTTTGATTTGGATGCAGCAGACGATAGAGTGTTATTTGTTTTTTATGACGATACCTATGCTTTTGCGGGGCAACTGGCGTGGGAGTTTTAATCATGACAAAGCGTTGTGCCAAACCCGTTTGGATTGAATAGCAAAATCTACTGACGACCGAAAAAGGGTGGGGGCAACTAACCCGATAAGACATAAAAAGAAAGTGAAAAGGAAATTCCATGGCCGGAAATGATTCTCTCATCAACGGGCGCAGCCCGGTCACCAAAAAGAGTAACGGCACGGTAGTGACCGGGCCGGATGTGTGCAAGACACAAGCGGGGCCACCGGTGGTGCCGATCCCCTACCCTAATATTGCCAAGAGCAGCGATTTGGACAAGGGCTCTAAAGACGTCAAGATCAATGGCGCACCGGTCGGTCTGAGCCGTTCAAATTTAAGCACCTCTTCGGGGGATGAGGCGGGGGCGATTGGCGGGATCATCTCGGGCAAGACCAAGGGCCGTGCCCACCCCGTTATGTATTCGTTTGATGTCAAGATTGAAGGCAAAAACGTGGTGCGCAATGCCGATCCCTTTACGGGTAATGATCGCAACACCCCGCCCGGCCCCATCATACAAAGCCAGCCTGCACCGGTGGTGATGCTTGCAGAGAAAGAAGAAAAGGCAACTTGTCCGTATTGTGATAAAGACGAGCATAAATTTACCCATCGAACAGGCCAAAATGTCGGCATGAGTGGCACCTTGAGCCGAAACATCTTCGACGGGCAGGATAAAGAGGCCCACCCCTGGTATAGCGGTCTAAGTTCATTGGCGGCGCACCATATTATATGCAGTGAGTCGATGGATGAAAAACCTTGGGCCACGCGATGCCGCGAATTTGGTTACAACATCAACCACAAAAACAACGGCATGATGTTGCCGATGAAAATCGATCTGGCGTGCCAAGTCCATGCCCCGTTACACCTGGGCGGTCATGCCAAGGGCTGGGCGGATGATCTGCATCTGCCTTACCCGGATGCGGTGAAAGAAAAAATAAAGGAAGTTGCCGATGGGATTGAAGCCGGGGATTATTGTGATGATCCCAAAGGCGTAATTGATGAGCTTGATGATATCAGCCGTGAAATTCTGGCCAATATCGACAACTTTACCTGGACCATCACCGCCGATGGCAAGGACTACCAGACGGGAGGTTGCGGTTGTGCGGATGTCAACAGCATTAGCGACAAGAAAGAAAAGACATGTACGAAAAAACGCTCACACGCGATAAAACAATATAAAACAAAAAAGGTGATCGGTGCAAAAGACCCGGCCTTGAAGATTGGAGAATAATAACATGAGCATGAACACCGAGTATTTTGTGATTAAGCGTGGTGGGGGGAGTGACTATCCCCTGTTGGCATGGGATGACGATGAAGATTTCTACAGACCGCTGGCTAAAAGCGCCGCCAGAGGTCACCCCGTCACGGAGCCAGCATTCATTAAACTGCGGTTAGGCGCACCGGTGCCGACTCATCCCATCATGGTGGACTATCACAGCCTGCCCGAACCCGTGGTGGGCGAGCGCATTAAAAATGTGTTGGAACCGCTGCACATTGGCGGCACGCAGCTCATCCCGGCCCGTATCCCAGTGGGGGATGAGGTTTATGATTACAGGTTGTTGCATGTGTTTAATCGAATCGTCTGTGTCGATAAAGAGCAATCGAATTGCACATACTCAAGAAGCGGGCGCATGATTGACATCAAACACCTGGCGCTGGATGAAGACATCCTCGGTGACCTACCATTAGAACGACGACTGATCTTTGTCTTGGCCGAATCCACCTCCACTTATTTATTTCACCAAAGTATTAAAGATGCCGTGATGGCGATTGAGCCTAAAGGGGTACAGTTTTTCCGTGCCGACCAATGGGGCAGTGCGGCGGTGTTTGGATCATGACGAATATTCGCCACAGAATGGTTTGTGGATAGGTCTTTTCACGCAGAGCATGGGCATGCGGTTAAGGTCAAAAACAAAAAACGAATACATAAAACGGTGTGTAACAAGGGGAAAGGAAATGGAAAAATCTATATTGGATGTAACAAGGACGACGCATGCTTGGACGCAGGTGCTATTTTTTACATTACTGTTTAGCCATCTTGCCTGGTTACCCTATGCCCATGCCGGCCCGGAGGGCGGCACGGTTACCGGCGGTTCTGGAAGCATCAACCATTCGGGCAACCAGACGACCATCCATCAAGACACACAAAATATGGCGATTGACTGGAACAGTTATAATGTCGATGTCAATGAACGTGTGCAGTATATTCAACCCAATAGTACTTCTATTTCCCTCAACCGTATTCTTAGTAATGCTCCATCTGAAATTCGTGGCCGCATCGATGCCAATGGCCAGATTATTCTGGTTAACCCTAATGGTGTGTTTTTTACACCAACGTCCGTTATTAACGTGGGCAGTATGATCGCCTCGGGGCTGGATATTAAGGTCAGTGATTTCATGAACGGCCAGTACATCTTCCGTGATGTTGAGGGAACTGATGGTCAGGTCGTTAATGACGGTATTATCCGAGCATCAACCGGGGGTAATGTGACCTTGCTGGGTAAGTTGGTTAGAAACGACGGTATGATTGTGGCCAAACTCGGTACGGTGAATCTGGTGGCGGGTAAAGAGGCCGTATTGACCTTTGACAATAACGGCCTGATTGGTATTGGGATCACGAAGGCAATATTACAGGATGAGCTTGGTCTTGATCCTGCTCTGCTCAATAACGGTGAAATTAAGGCTGAAGGTGGCAAGGTGTTGCTCACCGCCAGTGTCAGTCGGGATATTTTCTCCCAGGTGTTAGACATTGATAAGGTACAAGCCACCAGTGTGGTGGTGCATGATGACGGGACGTTTACGTTGGGTGGCGGGGCTGATGTGGTAAATAGCGGTAGTATTGATGTTTCCACCAGCAGTGATTTGGCCAGTGACCCCAATGTTGCCCGGATCGTTTTAGTCGGTGAGAACGTCACTAGTAGTGGCAGCCTCAAGGCCGATAATGCCAATGGAGGCGGCGGTGAGATTGAACTTCATGCCAGAGATACCACTTTGTTAACGAACAACAGTATCACCTCGGCCCGCTCTGGAGCCCATGGCAAAGGTGGCATCGTCAAGGTATTGGGCAACAAGGTAGGCCTGTTTGATCAATCGATGGTGGATGTGTCCGGGGCGGAGGGTGGCGGGACAGCTTTGGTAGGAGGGGATCAACAAGGTCAGAACACACAAATACGCAATGCTGAATTTATTTTTCTGGGTGAAAACACGCAGGTTAAAGCCGATGCCCTGGATCAGGGGGATGGTGGCAAGATCATTACCTTTGCTGAAGACACAGCACGAATCTATGGTGGGTTATATGCAAGGGGTGGCATGCATGGTGGTGATGGTGGGTTTATCGAGACATCAGGTAGACAAGGCTTTGAGATATTAAAGATGCCGGATATTTCAGCTGTTGCAGGGGCGGGGGGAGAATGGCTGATTGATCCGAATAACATCTCGATTGTCTCGGGTAATGGCTCTCCTAATATTGACAATGCACCACCCAATTTTTCTTCTATGAGTGAGGTTGATGCTGAGTTGGGTGTTGATTTGATCAAAAAAGCACTAACGGGAGGGGCGACGGTGACCATTACCACGTCAATACCTTCCAATTCTGCCAATACGACGGATGGAAATATTATTTTCTGGACTGATCTGGATTATGATGGCACAGGTAATAGTACGATAATTTTGAAAGCTGCAAATTCAATTATTACGAATGGTAATAATATTTATGATAAGAATATCAATAAAGGTACTGACCGGTTAAACATTTTCTTGCATGCAGATAACGATACGAACGGTTCCGGTGATGTTTTAATTTCAGATTCCCGCATATATACCAATGGCGGGAATTTTACTGCCACAGGCGCAAACTTCACATCAGAAAGAACAAATCCGCCAGACTATATTTTAACAAATGGAGGCACCGTTACCCTGGACATGACGGGTAATATTAACATCGGAGCAGAAATAAATACCGGTGGCAGTCAGTTTTCAGCAACATCCACAGGTAGTTTTACAAACGACAATGCAAACGGTTCAATCAATACCGGCAGCGGCAAGATTATCATAGAATCAACAAATAGTGGCGTGACGTTAGGCGAGCTCTCTACAACGGGTGATCTTACATTAACCGCCGGTAACGGTACTATCACTCAATCTGAAATTTCTTCAAGGGTGTTGAATATTGCTGGTGAGACAGCACTGGATTCTACAAGTAATATCATATTAGCCAATGCGAACCAATTTAACACCGTTAATATTCTTAGCGCAATGGATGTAAACCTGACCGATAGTGACGGCGCAATTGCTTTATCCGGCAAGGTGGGTAATAACCTGACCGTAAGGGCAACCGGCCATGTGGCTAACGGTAATGTCATTACCAATCCGTCTGAGTTAAGTGTTGGTGGTGCAACTAATATTACCGTGAATGACGGAGAGTCGATCAACTTAGAGCATACTGGTAATGATTTTACAGGTGGTGTAACACTCAATGCCGCTACCGGCAATATTAAGAATATTAAACTGTATGATAACAGTGCTCTGACATTGCAGCCGGTATTGAATATTACAGGTAATCTAACGGTTCGTGGCGAACGATTAACTTTGGGAACCACAACGGTAGGAGGTAATCTGAATGCCCATGGTGGCATGGGTTCAATAAGGCAAACCGGTGTTATTAACGTGACCGGTACTTCCCAATTTGAAACAGGAGGTATAGAAAATATTACACTTTTTCAGGCAAATAATTTTACGGGTGCCGTTTCTTTATATACCGCTTCAAGTGATGTGTTTATCAAAAATAACAAGGCCCTGACTTTGGGCAAATCCAATGTTAATGGTGACTTAGTTGCCGACGTCATAGCTGGGGAACTCAATCAATTGGCTGATGCAGCTAATGGCGTGACTGTAACTGAATTAACAACGATACAACTGGCCGATGGGGAAAACATTGTTCTGGGCAATATCAAAAACCAGTTTACGACACTCACGGCCACTGCTTCTGGATTGGGACAACTTGCTTCTGTGACGATAAGCAATGACACTGCCCTTGATTTACAAGATATTGATCTGAGTGGGAATCTAACATTGACAACCAACAACGCCAACATCACCGATTCCGGCAATATCATTGTTGATGGTTTAACAACACTCAATGCAGGCTCCGGGACGATTGCTCTGGATGCTACAAGTAATAACTTAACCGATCTGACGGTAAACACCACGGACACAGCTTATGTCTATGATGTCGATACTATTAATCTGGTGGGTACTTCCACAGTTGGCAATCTGACCCTTGAAGCTGTCCAGAATATTACCGATGCTGCCGATGGCCGAATCGATGCATCAGGAGTGGTTCAACTTGTCAGTGGAGCGGATATCATTCTGGATTCCTCACAACACACCATCAATACATTACGCTTGAGTTCAAGCGGTGACTCAACGGTCACTACTGCGAGCAATGTTGATATGGGCCTTTCTACCGTGGGGGGTGATTTGACCATCAATAGCGGCGGCAATATCAGCAACAATGCCGGGGCACTGGATATAACCGGCACAGCCCATTTTTCAGTGGTAAATGACGGTTCGATTCACCTGACCGATACCGGCAACCACTTTGCGCAACCTGTTTTCCTCTCAGCAAGTTCAGGCAATCTGAAAAATGTCACGCTCACCAATACCGTTGCGACGCAGGTTAATGTGACCAATCAAATCACAGACAATCTCGATATTACTTCAGGTGGCAAGATTACCTCTGGTACAGCATTGCGCATCGGTGGCGTGACCACATTGTCTGCTAATGGTCAGGATATTACTCTGGTACATGCCGACAATAATTTTAATATCCTGAATGTAGATGCCGCAAATAAGGTTAATATCGTTGATGCCAATAGTATTGCTTTAGGGCTGGTCAAGGCCAATCAAACCACACTGACAGTCGGTGGCCAGATAACCGACCACAACGGTGATGCGATGAACATCATCGGCAACAAGGCCACCTTGGAGGCAAGTACAGGCGTGGGGGCAGGCGATGCACTGGAAACCCAGTTAGCCCATCTCAATATCACCAATCTCAATATCATCAATGATGCGGGCAAGATCGGCATTCATAACACCGGCGATGTCACGGTCAATATGCACACTTCCGGTGATATCGATTTTACCAATGTGGGGGATGTTCATATTGATTTGTTAGACAGCATTGCCAATGGTTATACCCATAGCCTGATGGAATTGACGGTGGTAAACGGTTCGGTGTTTAGTGCTGTACCAGACACTCGGCCAGATATTCGCGGTCATGATGTGACGGTGATTGTGAATGATGGCGAAGGTGACTTTGGTGAAGCTGGTCGGCCCATCTATCTCGATGTTCATGGTGTGTTTACCTTGTTGGCTAATGTCAGTTCGTATGACTTTTACGATGCGGTGCCCAGCGATATCATTGATAATTAAATATTAGGTAAACCACCGCCTCTGGCGGTGAGACTCGAAAAGGCTCTGCCGTCAAGTCGTGCATAGTTGAAAATAGCCTCCTTTATAACCGGCTAGATTAAAAGGAGGCCATGATGAGAGAATGGAAAACCCA
>JAFLJQ010000148.1 GCA_022712915.1 Gammaproteobacteria bacterium
GAAAATCCATTGCGACTGTTATCGTTGTGGGTCTTTTCGTGTTTGGTGTAACCCAAATGGTCGTCAAGCTCAGCATTTAATGCGGCTTCAACCGTTATTTTGGTGAGCATCTGCCTGAATTCGTTTAAATCCGCTTCAGTCTTGATGGTTTTTGCCGCTTCTTGTGCGATGGCTTGGAGTTCTTCTTTTTTCATTGGTATCTATCCTTTCCCTTCGAGGGGTTAATGATAGACAATTACACAGAAAAGATTACAGTCTCAGTTTCTCTCCTACTCGACATAAGCTGCTAGCCCTTTATGGGTACTCATTTTCACCATCCATAAAGGTCCAAGCCAATATTTATTATCGCATTAGCACATACCCAGCCAAAGTAGCCACCGCAGAAAGAGAAGACAAACGCCAAACTACCAGTCTTGAGCCCAGCTATAAACTTAACAAGAAGTGGAAAGCACAGGCTAAAATTGAGCAAACTGATAATAGCTCCACAAATGTAGCCTATACATATCAAAAAGAACTATCCTCTATCTCGTTGATCGCCATCTTCTAGCTTGGTTACAAATATAAGGTCTACAGGACTCGAAATCCTGCCCGACTCTCGTCTACAATAGACCTTGTTTCAAACATCGGGGTATAGCGTGAAATTAACGGTAGAGCAATTTCGGGACTGGGGACACAAATCCATAACCCTGCTAGGCATGTCCGGGGTGGGCAAGACGCGGCTATCTAATATGCTGCGTAGTCGTGACTGGTTTCATTATTCCGGTGATTACCGAATTGGGACTCACTATCTGGACGAAGCCATACTCGACAATATCAAACAGCAAGCCATGCAGGTGCCCTTCCTGCGGGATTTGCTGCGTTCGGATTCCATTTATATCCGCAACAACATCACCGTCGATAACCTCAATCCGGTATCCAGTTTTCTCGGCAAGCTGGGCAATCCGGAACAGGGGGGGCTGGCGATAGATGAATTTAAACGTCGTCAGGCCCTGCACCATCAGGCAGAGATTGCGACCATGCGCGATGTGCCGGACTTTATTCAAAAGGCCAGACAGCTCTATGGATACAAACACTTTATCAATGATGCCGGTGGCAGTGTCTGTGAACTGGATGATGAATCAGTACTGGAACTTCTCGCTGAGCACACCCTGTTTGTCTACATCTGCGCTACCGAAGATGATGAACATCGACTCATTAAACGTGCCGAACAGGCCCCCAAGCCACTTTATTATCGTGAAGCCTTCCTCTCCGAACAACTTGATATCTATCTGCAAGAACGAGGGCTTTCCTATGTGGCCCTGGTCGACCCAGATGATTTTGTACGCTGGATCTTTCCTCGCCTGTTCAACTCAAGACTGCCTCGTTACCAGGCCATTGCCGATCAATATGGCTACACTATCAGCACCGAACAGCTCGCAAAGGTCAATAGCGAAGCGGATTTTATCCAGCTACTGGAACTGACCATTGTCGAACAACAATAACCGATAACGAGGATCAGGAAACCCGAATCATGCCCTTGGTTGCCAACTCAAAACTACCCGCCTTTGATCGTCTGCGTCAGGAGGGGGAGACGATCATTCCGTCCAATATTGCCATTCACCAGGACATTCGTGAACTGCATATTGGACTGTTAAACATGATGCCCGATTCTGCACTGGAGGCAACGGAGAGACAATTTTTCCGGCTAATAGGTGAGAGCAACCAGATCGCCCAGTTTTATATCCACCCCTTTACCATCGAGGCCCTGCCGCGAGGAGAAAAAGGTCAGGCGCATATTGATCAATATTATGAGCGTTTTGAACAAATTAAGGCTGAAGGTCTCGACGCCTTGATCATTACCGGTGCCAATGTTACTCAGCCAGATCTGGCACAGGAACCCTTCTGGCAGCCACTGATTGAGGTTGTCGACTGGGCATACGAGAACGTCACCTCAACCTTGTGTTCTTGTCTAGCAACCCATGCGGTCATGCAGTTCCGTTATGGTCAAAAACGGCAGGCGCTCCCAGCCAAGCGTTGGGGGGTCTACTCACATCGAGTGGTCGATAAAAGACATCCATTGGTCAACGGGGTGAATACCCGTTTTGATGTACCGCATTCCCGCTTTAATGAGATTAGCCGAGAGCAATTTGAGGCCGCAGGCCTGCACGTACTAGTAGAAAACGATGCAGCCAATACCCATCTTGCCGTCAGTGAAGATGGTTTTCGGTTGGTCTTTTTCCAGGGGCACCCAGAGTATGACACCATTAGCCTGCTAAAAGAGTACAAACGGGAACTAATCCGCTTTGCTAAAAAAGAGCGTAATGACTATCCACCATTTCCGGATAATTATTTTTCATTGCAGACACAGGCTATGCTGGATGAATATCGATATCGTCTACTAAAAAGCCTGGATAGAGGCAACACACCACCTGAGTTGCCGGAAAAGTTGATCACGATTAATCTGGATAATACCTGGCATGATAGCGGTGAAGCCATCATTAACCACTGGATGGGGCGCGTCTACCAGATCACCAATATCGATCGCAGCAAGCCCTTCAAGGATGAAATTGATCTCGCCAACCCACTGGGATTATAGTTCACAAAATTTTATACCGACAATACAAGTGACCAGACTTTAATAATTCGCGCCAGTAACATGACTGGACATCACTTCAATTATGGGTCTACAGCTTTTTTATTGTTTAGCTTGTGCCCTGTAAACATCCCTTAAAACATTCAAGGGTTATTTGATACAGGTTGTTTTTTATCTGAGCTATCGGGCACAACCGGTTTGCCCTCTTCAGAAAATGATTGGTAGCGCACATCTGACAATAACAACAGTTTGGCCTTTGCAGCTAGATAAACAGATTCTGATAACATCCCCGCTTCTGTAACACGCCGCAGTGTACGTAACTCACCGGCCAGTTGTTTATCATACGCAATATTCATTTTAGCTCTATATAGTTTGATACCTTTCTCAAGGGCAGTAATAAACTCGTGATATTCTCTGCGAGAGGGATTATTTACCCAAAACTCAACTAGAGGCAATTTAGTATGAATAGATATAAAAACGTAGCGACACTTGAATGTATAGATCAGTAACATAAAAAACAATAACGCAGCAAAGAACAAACCTGACAGAATGTATAAAATATACGCCTCAAAATCGACTGGCAAGTATTTACCCAACCCAGAAATGATCAACATTACAGCAACGGCCGTTATACCAAGAATTAACCAGTATTTTTTGTACTGATAAATCAGTTTGCCCTGCATGTCGAGCGCGAGAATACTAAAGGCAAATATCTTCTTTTCATTTCTCTTTTTGTACTCAACATGTAATTCACGACCGGCCTTTAATTCAAAATACCGCTCATCATTTGCCTTGCCTTTTTGTCGAAGCTCCAAATGTATTGTTTCTTGCATAGACTGGTAGTTCTCAAACTGCACTGCTTATTATTATAAAGACTTAATACAGGAGAAATGCTGAAAAACAGGGCCCGGCTCACATTATGACTATTCCATCCTGACCGTAAACCCATTACACAGCCAATAATATTTACCCATGAGCAAGGCTTAAAACATGTAAATATTAAACATTTCGTACTTAATGACATACAAAACAACAGGATACGGAAAATGTTGGTTTTTTGACAATATTTACAACTGCTAAATCTAACAGGTCACAAGCATGGTCAAGCAGTATAGACTTACATCACCAAGGAGCGGACAGAACCATATGTGATCTGTCAAGGGGTACGCCAGGGAAGGCTCTTTCTTTCCATTAAGCCAACCCTCAATGGCTATTATCAATTCCTCCAGACAATGAGACATTCTCTCTCAATTCATTGTTATAAGTAGTCAGCACTTAAAAAAGGCAAAATATTTATTTTTTCCATATCGACTGACGAGCGAAGTCACAATTGGCTTGTGAAATGCTATCCCCCCTTTTAATATGCGACAAAAATCATTTAACAAGCTGTTTAATGCGTAAAAAAACAGCACAAAAAAATGGACTAACCATTTTTTCAAATTCCAGGCGCTCGCGGCCATCAACAAATTCAAATGGTCGCCCAGCTCGCCTTTCAGATAGTTTCTCGACAATCTGAAGTCTTGTTTTAAGTGATCAATAATGGGTTCGATGGCGGCACGTCTGCGACACTGTTTTCTTTTTTTATCTCGTTGATATCGGTTGTCTTTTTTGAGTGCTTTTTTCGGTAAAATAATGTCTGTTCCGTTCACTTCATTTTTGCCACGGTAACCTCGGTCACAAACAGCTTGCTTAACGGGTTTGCCGCGTGAAGTTTCGATATGCTCTAGCACTTCAGGTAGTGTGTGACTATCGTGACAGTTCTTAGGATGGCTGATGACACCAACAATGATATTTGTTTTCGCGGTTGATGCCACAGAGGCTTTGCTACCATATTCATACTGAACATGATATTTTCCTTTGGCCATGCAATATACTTGCGGCTCATGCAAAGAATAGATTTTGTTTTTGTCCTTGGGTTGTGGCGAAAGCACTTTTTGATACATTAAGAAAGCAGCCTGATAATGCTCAAATAAGGTATGTTGTGGAAGTGTACGATGTAATTCTCTGATCAACGCATTGGCAATAGTCCTAAGACGTTTAAGCGCGCGTGTTGCTTTTTTTCTTTTTTTAACATGACGGAAGTGTCGAATAT
>JAFLJQ010000128.1 GCA_022712915.1 Gammaproteobacteria bacterium
TATTGAAATGGTGATGCCGGGTGACAATGTGCAGATGACGGTATCATTGATTGCCCCGATTGCGATGGAAGAAGGTTTACGTTTTGCGATTCGTGAAGGTGGCCGTACTGTTGGTGCTGGCGTTGTCGCGAAAATTATTGAGTAATTGAGATAGTTATGGCTAAAAATCAGAACATTCGTATTCGCCTCAAGGCATTCGATCATCGTTTGATTGACTTATCGGCTAAAGAGATCGTGGAAACTGCCAAGCGCACAGGTGCGCAGGTTAAGGGTCCGATTCCGCTGCCGACCAAGATGGAACGATTTACCATATTGGTTTCGCCGCATGTTAATAAAGATGCGCGCGACCAATACGAAATTCGCACACACAAGCGTTTGATGGATATTGTCAATCCTACTGATAAGACAGTAGATGCGTTGATGAAGTTAGATCTGGCTGCTGGTGTGGATGTTCAGATTAAGTTGCAATAGATAAGGGGCTGGTGACTAAGTTACTTTAGTTGCCACTCATCTGGAGAAAACGATGACAATCGGTATAGTAGGTCGAAAAGTGGGCATGACTCGCGTCTTTACTGACGGTGGTGCCTCATTGCCGGTTACTGTGATTGAGGTTGAGCCAAATCGCGTTACTCAGTTAAAAAGTATCGAGACCGACGGCTATCGGGCAGTGCAAGTCACAACCGGCACTCGCAAGGCTAACCGGGTCAGTAAACCTATGGCAGGTCTTTTTGCCAAGGCAGGCATTGAAGCAGGCCGTGGTTTGTGGGAGTTTCGTCTTGATAACGGTGAAGGTGAAGAGCTGGCTACTGGCGCTGAAATTAAAGTAGATATATTTGAAGTCGGGCAGAAAATTGACGTTTGTGGTACGAGTATCGGTAAAGGTTTTGCCGGTGGCATTAAACGTCATAACTTCAGCATGCAGGATGCGACGCACGGTAACTCCTTGTCTCATCGTGCACCGGGATCAATTGGCCAGAATCAAACACCTGGTCGTGTATTTAAAGGTAAAAAAATGGCTGGCCATATGGGTAGCGTCAAGACAACTACGCAAAACCTTGAGGTCGTGCGTGTTGATATGGAACGTAATCTGCTGCTGGTCAAAGGTGCAGTACCTGGATCCAAGGGCGGTAATGTAATTGTTCGCCCAACAGTGAAAGCACGCTAAGAGGTTGAGTGATGGAACTGAATTTAACAACAGTAGCTGGTAAGGCATCAGGGAAAACCCTTGAGGTTTCCGATGAGTCCTTCGCGGCAGATTTTAATGAAGGTCTGGTACATCAGGTTGTAACGGCCTATCTAGCAGGTGGCCGCTCAGGTACCCGTGCTCAGAAGACTCGTTCGGAAGTTCGAGGTGGTGGTGCCAAACCCTGGAGACAGAAAGGTTCAGGCCGCGCCCGTGCGGGTACGATTCGTAGTCCTCTATGGCGTACAGGCGGTGTAACCTTTGCAGCTAAACCAAAAGATTGGTCGCAAAAAGTTAATCGTAAGATGTATCGTGCTGGTATGCGCTCGATTTTGTCAGAACTCGCTCGCCAGGATCGTCTGATTGTGCTTGATGAGTTTAGTCTTGAACAGCCTAAAACCAAGTTGTTGGTTGAACAGCTTAAGACTCTGGGGCTTGATAACGTTCTCATCCTGGTTGAAAAGCTGGATGAAAACTTATTTCTTGCTGCACGAAACCTATATAAAGTGGGTTTGTGTGAGGCAAGTGCTGTAGACCCTGTGGGTTTGGTTCGTTTTGAGAAGGTTCTGACAACTGTGTCAGCACTGAAACAAATTGAGGGATCCTTGGCATGAGTGAAGAAAGGTTAATGAAAGTACTGCTTGGGCCCCATGTTTCTGAAAAGACAACAATGGTTGCTGAACAGGCCAATCAGATCGTATTCAAGGTTATGCCTGATGCGACTAAGCCAGAAATTAAAAAAGCTGTTGAAATGTTGTTTGATGTAAAGGTTGATGGTGTCACGGTCACTAATGTTCGTGGTAAAATCAAACGTAGCGGCCAAACTATCGGTAAGCGTAAGAGCTGGAAGAAGGCATATGTTCGTCTCGAAGCAGGCCAGGATATAAATTTCCTGGGTGCAGAATAACGAATTGACGGAAGAAGATCATGGCATTAGTTAAAACAAAACCAACATCACCTGGCCGCCGCTTTGTGGTCAGACCTGTGACCGAAGGGCTGCATAAGGGTGAACCCTATGCACCTCTGCTGGAGAGGAAATCCAAAACAGGTGGTCGTAATAATCAAGGTCGTATTACAAGTCGACATAAGGGTGGTGGACACAAACAACACTATCGTATAATCGACTTTAAACGTAATAAGGATGATATTCCTGCTCAAGTTGAGCGGTTGGAATACGATCCGAACCGTAGTGCTCACATTGCTCTTGTGAAGTATGCCGATGGTGAGCGGCGGTACATCATTGCTCCTAAAAATGTGCATGCTGGTGATGAAGTTATATCAGGTAAGTTTGCCCCTATCAAACAGGGGAACTGCATGCCGCTTCGCAATATTCCTGTTGGTACTCAGGTTCACTGTATTGAAATGCGTCCAGGTAAGGGTGCACAGATTGCACGTAGTGCTGGTGCAACCGTTCAGTTGGTTGCTCGAGAAGGTAGTTATGCAACACTACGTTTACGTTCTGGTGAAATGCGCAAGATTCTGGCTGAATGCCGTGCCACGATTGGTGAGGTGAGTAATTCTGAACACAGTCTGCGCAAACTGGGTAAAGCTGGGGCCACACGCTGGCGTGGTGTACGTCCTACTGTTCGTGGTGTTGCCATGAATCCAGTTGATCACCCACATGGTGGTGGTGAAGGACGTACTTCAGGTGGCCGTCATCCTGTCTCTCCATGGGGTGTGCCGACTAAGGGTTACAAGACGCGTAGCAACAAGCGTACAGACAAGCTTATTGTTCGTCGTCGTAACAAAAAGTAATTTGAACTGAATAGAGAGTATAAAGCCGTGCCACGTTCGATTAAAAAAGGTCCATTTGTCGACTTGCATTTGATAAAGAAAGTGCAGGGCGTACAGGAAAGCCGTAGTAAGAAGCCGATCAAAACTTGGTCGCGTCGCTCAATGATCATACCTGATATGATTGGCTTGACGATTGCGGTTCATAACGGGCGTCAGCATGTGCCGGTTCTGGTCTCTGAAAATATGGTTGGCCACAAGCTGGGTGAATTTGCACCTACCCGTACTTATCGCGGTCATGTGGCCAATAAAAAGGCCAAGTAAAAGGTACAAAGAAGATGGATGTTGCAGCAAAGTTAAAACATGCGCGTATTTCGCCACAGAAATGTCGTTTGGTAGCAGATCAAGTACGTGGTCTGCCTGTTGAACGTGCTTTGGAGGTGCTGAGTTTTAGCCCTAAAAAGGCGGCAGAACTTATTAAAAAAGTTCTGGAATCAGCGATTGCAAATGCCGAACATAACGAAGGTGCGGACATTGATGAGCTGAAAGTTAAAACGATTTTCATTGATCAGGGGCCGACTATGCGTCGCTGGCGTGCACGCGCGAAAGGCCGTGTAAATCACATCATTAAACGTACCAGTCACATTACTGTGATGGTTGGCGAAAAGTAAGAGAGAGACTGGTATGGGTCAGAAAGTACATCCAATAGGCATGCGCCTCGGTATTGTGAAGGATTGGACTTCCAAATGGTTTGCCGAGAGTCGTGATTATGCAGATTTTCTTAATGAAGATATGAAGGTTCGTGGCTATCTGAAAAAGAAATTGTCACAGGCTTCTGTTAGCCGTATTCAGATCGAACGGACTGCGGGTAGTGCCAATATTACTATCCATACCGCACGGCCTGGTTTGGTTATTGGTAAGAAGGGCGAAGATATTGAACGTTTGCGTCGGGAAGTGACTCGTATGATGGGTCTGCCTAAGGTGCATATCAATATTGAAGAAATTCGCAAACCCGAACTTGATGCACAACTGGTTGCCGAAGGTATCGCTCAGCAGCTTGAACGTCGTATAATGTTCCGTCGCGCAATGAAGCGAGCTGTGGGTAATACCATGCGTCTTGGTGCCAAGGGCATACGGGTGAATGTTGCAGGGCGATTGAATGGTGCTGAAATAGCACGTACAGAATGGTATCGCGAAGGCCGTGTACCTTTACATACCTTGCGTGCTGATATTGATTATGGTTTTGCTGAAGCATCTACGACGTATGGCATTATTGGTGTCAAGGTCTGGATTTTCAAGGGAGAGGTTATCGGTCTTCAGGAAGTGGAAGAAGCAGCTCCAGCCAAGACTGCAGTGAGCTAAGAGGATTGTTGAGCAATGTTGCAACCAAAACGTACAAAATTTCGGAAACAACAGAAAGGCCGCAATCGTGGGCTGGCTGTTCGTGGTGGTAAGGTCAGCTTCGGTGAATATGGTCTGAAGGCTATTGGTCGGGGCCGTATAACAGCTCGTCAGATTGAAGCGGCACGTCGTACTATGACGCGCCATATTAAGCGTGGTGGTAAAATTTGGATTCGAATTTTTCCAGATAAGCCTATTACTCAAAAGCCACTTGAAGTTCGGCAGGGTAAAGGTAAAGGTAATGTTGAATATTGGGTTGCCCAGATTCAACCCGGTCGCATGCTGTATGAAATGGAAGGAGTTACGGAAGAAATCGCGCGTGAGGCTTTTCGCCTTGCCGCAGCGAAACTACCAATCTCAACTACCTTCGTAACCCGGACGGTATTGTAATGAAAGCACGTGAATTAAATGAAAAAAGTGTTGACGATCTCAATGTTGAATTGTTGGCATTGTTGCGCGAGCAGTTTAATCTGCGCATGCAGAATGGTTCCGGTCAGTTGTCCCGACCACATCAGATAAAAGATGTGCGCCGTAATATTGCACGAGTTAAGACCGTCCTGAACGAAAAAGCAGGTAAAGCACAATGAGTGAACAAAAAGTTGAGCGCACGCTGATGGGCAAGGTTGTCAGCAATAAAATGGATAAGAGCATTACAGTTCTGGTTGAACGTCGTGTAAAACACCCTGTATATGGGAAGTATATGCGCCGATCTACCAAGCTGCATGCACACGATGAAAGTAACCAGTGTAGCGAAGGCGATGTTGTTACTATCAAAGAATGTCGTCCAATTTCCAAATCAAAGAACTGGATGTTGGTAGATGTTGTTGTACGAGCCACAGTGGCTTAATTAATTTAGAAATTCAAGGATTCACGGAGTCAGTCATGATTCAGATGCAGTCAGTATTAGATGTGGCCGATAACAGCGGTGCTCGTCGTGTGCAGTGTATTAAGGTGTTAGGTGGTTCCAAGCGTCGTTATGCTGGTATTGGTGATATCATTAAGGTCAGTGTTAAGGAAGCTATTCCTCGTGGCCGAGTTAAAAAAGGTGATGTTTTTAATGCTGTTGTTGTGCGTACCCGTAAAGGGGTGCGTCGTCCGGATGGTTCTTTGATCCGTTTTGATGGCAATGCCGCAGTTTTGCTGAATACCCAGTTGCAACCTATCGGAACCCGTATTTTTGGGCCGGTAACACGTGAACTACGTACAGAAAATTTTATGAAAATTATTTCATTAGCTCCTGAAGTATTATAGGGCCGAGACAGAAAGATGAAAAAAATTAAGAAAGGTGATGATGTCATGGTACTTACTGGCAAGGATAAAGGTAAGACCGGTCAAGTGGTGCGGGTGTTTGATGAAGACGAACGCGTGCTTGTTGAGAACATTAATGTTGCAAAAAAACATCAGAAGGGCAATCCTAATGCGGGTGTTCCTGGTGGTATTATTGAAAAAGAAATGCCTATCCATATATCTAATGTTGCGCTGATTAATTCGGCAACAGGTAAGGCTGACAGGGTTGGGATTAAACAGTTGGAAGATGGCCGTAAGGTTCGTTATTTCAAATCAAATGGTGAAGTGCTGGACGCTTAATCCAGTAGGGTAAAACAGGTATACAGTCATGGCAAGGTTACAACAAGTTTACAGAGATACTGTCGTTAAGCAGTTGATGGGCCAGTTTGGCTACAAGAGTGTGATGGAAGTCCCTCGTATCAGCAAGATCACCCTTAACATGGGTGTCGGAGAAGCTCTTGGCGACAAAAAAATTATGGAGCATGCCGTTTCTGATATGACCAAGATCTCAGGTCAGAAACCGATTGTTTGTAATGCTCGTAAGTCAGTCGCCGGTTTTAAAGTTCGTGAAGGTTGGCCAATCGGTTGTAAGGTAACCTTGCGTAGTCAACGTATGTATGAGTTTATGGACCGACTGATCAGCGTTGCGATTCCACGTATTCGCGACTTTCGTGGTTTGAATCCAAAATCATTTGATGGTCGAGGCAACTACAGCATGGGTGTGCGTGAACAGATCATTTTTCCTGAAGTTGATTATGATAAGATTGATACTATTCGTGGTATGGATATTACCATTACAACCACCGCTAAGACAGATGAAGAGGGACGTGCACTGCTTGCAGCGTTCAGCTTCCCCTTAAAAGCTAGTAAATAGGAGCACCTGTATGGCTAAGACTTCAATGATTGAGCGTGAAAAAAAACGCATAAAGACAGTAAAAAAATATGCTATCAAGCGTACTGCTTTAAAAATGGCAATAAAAGATACAAACGCAAGTTTTGAAGATAGAATGGCTGCGCAGGAAAAATTGCAAAAACTGCCTCGTGATGCCAGTCCTTCGCGCGTTCAAAGACGTTGTCGTCAGACTGGTCGCCCGCATGCAGTTTATCGCAAGTTTGGTTTGTGTCGTAACAAATTACGTGAAGCCGCAATGCGCGGTGATGTGCCTGGCCTAAGAAAGGCTAGCTGGTAAGGCCGAGAGTAAGATACAGGAGATTTTGAATTATGATGACTGACCCGATCGCCGACATGTTGACCCGTATTCGTAACGGACTGGCTGCGGGCAAGACTGATGTGGTTATGCCATATTCTAAGCAGAAACAAGCTATTGCCCAGGTTCTGAAAGATGAAGGTTATATCTCAGAGTTTGCTAAACAGGAAGGTGTCAAACCGACACTTAGTGTTGAGTTGAAATATTATTTAGGTAAACCGGTAATAGAAAAAGTAAGCCGTGTGAGTCGCCCAGGTTTGCGTATCTACAAAAATAAAAGTGAGCTACCCAAAGTAATGAGTGGTTTAGGTATTGCAATTATTTCCACCTCTGCTGGTGTGATGACTGAGCGTGCTGCACGCAAAGCGGGTCACGGCGGTGAGGTGTTGTGCTACGTGCAGTAAAGGATCGATACTATGGCCCGAATTACGCCAATTTCAATCCCGTCAGGGGTACAGGTGAGTATTAACGAACAACGCGTTAGCGTTAAAGGTTCGCAAGGTACAATGGATCACAACGTACACCCGCTGGTTGAAGTTAAAGAACAGGAAGGTACTCTGGTTTTTAAACCTCGTGCTGGACAGATGGGTGCTGTTGCCCAGACAGGGACTGCTCGTGCAGTGCTGAGTAATATAATGACAGGTGTGAGTCAAGGATTTCAGAAGAAACTTGAGTTGGTTGGTGTGGGCTATCGTGCTCAGGCTCAGGGTAAAGTTTTGAACCTGACACTTGGTTTTTCTCATCCAGTTAATTATGAAGTGCCGGAAGGCATCACTGTTGAGACTCCAAGCCAAACAGAAGTTATTATTAAGGGTATGGATAAACAAAAAGTAGGGCAGGTTGCTGCGGAAATTCGTGCATATCGCCCACCTGAGCCATACAAGGGCAAGGGCGTTAAATATTCGGATGAGCATATCGTCCGTAAAGAAGCCAAGAAGAAATAAAAGGTATCGGCAATGGATAAGAAAACATCTCGTATTCGTCGCGCACGTCGCTCCCGAGCTAAGATACGTGAGTTGGGTGAGCATCGTTTGTGTATTTTCCGGACACCTAAGCATATTTATGCTCAAGTGATAGCCCCGGATTGTGGCAGCGTATTGGCAGTGGCTTCTACATTACAGTCTGATGTCAAAAAAGACGTCAAATATACAGGTAACGTAGAAGCGGCCGTACAGGTAGGTAAGATCATCGCCGAAAAGGCTAAGGCCGTAGGTATCTCGCGGGTCGCATTTGATCGTTCAGGTTTTAAATATCATGGTCGCGTTAAGGCATTGGCTGATGCCGCACGTGAAGCTGGGCTGGAATTTTAAAAAGGTTTCGATATGGCAGGTTTTGAAGATACACAAAGTGCAGATGGTTTACAGGAACGTCTGGTAGGAATTAGGCGAGTCGCCAAGGTTGTTAAAGGTGGTCGAATCTTTGGTTTTTCCGCGTTGACTGTTGTTGGTGACGGTAATGGCAAGGTTGGTTTCGGTCGGGGTAAAGCTCGCGAAGTGCCAATAGCCATTCAGAAAGCAATGGAAAATGCACGAAAGAATATGAAGCAAGTATCTATCGTAAATGGGACTTTGCAATACCCTATTACGGCAGAACACGGCGCTGCAAAAGTGTATATGCAACCAGCCTCTGATGGTACTGGTGTCATTGCCGGTGGCCCCATGCGTGCTGTCTTTGACGTGCTTGGAGTTCATAACGTGTTGGCCAAGTGCATCGGTAGCAATAACCCGATTAATGTGGTGAACGCAACAATTAAAGGTTTGGCTGCGATGTCTTCGCCAGATGATGTTGCTGCTAAACGTGGTATGTCAGTTAAAGAGATTATGGAATAAAGCCATGGCAAGTAAAAAGACAGTCAAGGTGACCTTGATCCGTAGCATGCATGGTCGACTCGCTTCACACAGAGCTTGTGTGGCTGGTCTGGGTCTGCGCCGTATGCACCATACCGTTGAGCTAGAAGATACCCCATCAGTGCGTGGTATGATCAACAAGATCTCATATATGGTCGAGATTGAGGAGAACTAAATATGAATCTAAATACACTAAAACCTGCTACAGGTTCCCAGACTAATGCCAAGCGCGTTGGTCGTGGTATTGGCTCCGGTCTTGGTAAGACGGCAGGTCGTGGTCATAAAGGTCAGAAGGCACGGTCTGGTGGTTTTCATAAGGTTGGTTTTGAAGGTGGCCAAATGCCTTTGCAACGCAGGCTACCTAAAGTAGGCTTTAGTTCACGTCTTGCGCGAATAACCGCCGAAATTCGTTTACACGAATTAAATAAACTGGATGTCGAGGTGATTGATATTGCTGCCTTGCAGGCGGCTAACCTGATTAGTAAGAGCATTAAGCGCGCTAAAGTAATGCTGACAGGCGAACTGAAAAAGAAAGTAACCTTGAAAGGTATACGGGTCTCCAAGGGTGCTCGCGATGCTATTGTAGCCGCTGGCGGCAAGGTCGAGGATTAATCATATAATGGGAACCTCACGTGCAGCGGTGGCTCAAGGGATGGCGACTGGTCGGTTTACTGAGCTTCGTCAACGCATCTTTTTTGTTATTGGTGCCCTGTTAGTTTTTCGCATTGGTTCATTCATCACGGTTCCAGGTATTGATCCCTCGACCCTGGCGCAGATGTTTGAGCAACAACGCGGTACGATTCTCGATATGTTTAACATGTTCGGTGGAGGTGCTCTTGGGCGTCTATCACTGTTTGCTCTTGGTATTATGCCGTATATTTCGGCATCGATTATTGTCCAGTTGCTGACCAAGGTGCACCCTAAGCTTGAGCAGCTTAGTAAGGAAGGTGCTGCGGGGAAACGTAAGATTACCCAATATACACGTTATGCTACTTTAGGCTTGGCTACTTTCCAGGCACTGGGTGTGGCTGTGGCTTTGTCCCGCCAAGAGGGTTTGGTCGTCATTGACCACAATACATTTTACTTCACTACAGTAGTGACGTTGGTGACCGGTACCATGTTTCTAATGTGGCTGGGTGAGCAGATAACAGAACGTGGAGTCGGTAACGGTATTTCGCTGATCATTTTTGCCGGCATCGTTGCTGGGTTACCACAGGCTGTGGGTTCAACCATGGAGCTGGGGCGCACGGGAGAATTGAGCCATGCGTTTATATTATTGTTATTTATATTAGTACTTGCGGTGATAGGCTTTGTGATCTTTATGGAGCGTGGGCAGAGACGGATTACTGTTCATTATGCAAAGCGACAACAAGGAAGGAAATTATATGCCTCGCAATCCAGTCATCTACCATTAAAGATAAATATGGCTGGTGTGATACCACCGATCTTTGCTTCGGCAATTATTTTATTTCCGGCCACTCTGGCGGGTTGGTTTGGTGGTTCGGCTGAAGGTGGAGGGGTGAGCTGGCTGCAAGATGTTGCGACTATGTTGTCACCGGGACAACCTATTTATGTGATGATGTATGCGGGGGCAATTGTCTTTTTTTGTTTCTTTTATACGGCCTTAATGTTTAACCCAAAAGAGACTGCGGATAATTTAAAACGTTCTGGTGCCTTTATTCCCGGGATTCGGCCTGGCGAGCAGACCGCGAAGCATATTGACAGTATTTTAGGTCGGCTGACTTTTGTGGGTGCGGCATACATCACGGCGGTGTGTTTGTTGCCGGAATTCATGATTTTGTACTGGAACGTACCGTTTTATTTTGGCGGTACGTCCATATTAATTATTGTGGTTGTGGTGATGGATTTTATGGCCCAAATACAGGCTCTCTTAATGTCCCATCAATATGAAGGGCTCATGAAAAAGGCCAACCTGAAGGGGCATGGCCGTAGTGGTCTGCAGTAACAGAGTTAATTGGAGTTTCTGACATGAAAGTACGTGCATCGGTTAAAAGATTGTGTCGGGATTGTAAAATTATCCGTCGTCACGGTGTAGTGCGTGTGATTTGTAAAGATCCACGTCACAAACAGCGTCAGGGGTAATTTTCCCCCGATTTTACGGGATCTGTATATTAAGATTTAGAGGCTTGAAAGGGTCTCTGGGGCTTGATAGTGCAGGCAATTATCAGTAGAATTGCCGGTTTCGCGCATTGGGTGCGGTTGGCAGAATTTGATTTTAGGAGTGGCTAGATGGCCCGTATAGCAGGTATTAATATACCAGTGAACAAACACGCCGAGATTGCTCTGAGGGCAATTTATGGTATTGGCCGGACTAGAGCACAGGAAATTTGCAAGTGTGCGGGTGTGGCACCGAGTAGTAAGATTAAGGACCTGGCTGAAAACGAGATCGAGTTACTACGCAGCGAAGTAGCCAAGTTTCCGGTAGAGGGTGATCTCCGCCGTGAGGTTTCAATGAACATCAAGCGTTTGATGGATCTGGGTTGCTATCGTGGCATCCGTCATCGTCGGGGTCTGCCACTGCGTGGTCAACGAACTAAGACCAATGCGCGTACCCGCAAAGGTCCGCGTAAAATGATCAAAAAATAGTATTTAACGATTACAGGTTAAGAGTTTAATTTTATGGCAAGCAAAACTGGCTCCCGTACACGCAAGAAGGTCAAACGTGATGTGTCTGATGGTATCGCACATATTCATGCTTCATTTAATAATACAATCGTCATGATTACAGACCGTCAGGGAAATGCCCTTTGCTGGGCAACGGCTGGCGGATCAGGTTTTCGTGGTTCACGCAAAAGTACCCCCTTTGCTGCTCAAGTTGCAGCTGAGCGTGCCGGAGAAATGGCACAGGAATATGGTATGAAAAATATTGAGGTTTGTGTTAATGGCCCAGGTCCTGGTCGTGAATCAGCAGTACGTGCCTTGAATGGGAAAGGCTTTCGTATTACCAGTATTTCAGACGTGACACCTATTCCACATAATGGTTGTCGTCCCCCCAAGAAACGTCGCGTATAAGTTTGGAGAACTACCTTGGCTAGATATATCGGTCCTAAATGTCGTCAGTGTCGTCGTGAAGGCGAGAAACTATTTTTAAAAGGCGAAAAATGTTTTGGTAGCAAATGTGCTGTCGAAAAACGTCCTACACCACCAGGTATGCACGGTCAGAAACGTGGCCGTTTGTCTGATTATGCGACTCAGTTGCGCGAAAAGCAGAAGCTGCGTCGTATCTATGGTGTATTAGAGAAGCAATTTCGTAACTACTTTAAGAATTCAGACCGGCAGAAGGGTTCTACAGGTGACAACCTGCTGCAATTGCTAGAGTCGCGACTTGATAATGTTGTTTATCGCATGGGATTCGGTGCTTCACGCTCCGAGTCACGTCAACTTATTCGACATAAAGCGGTTATCGTTAATGACGTTATCGTGACCATTCCCTCATACCAGCTTTCAGCCGGAGATGCGGTTAAGGTCAACGAAAAAGCGGCTGCACAACTGCGCATCAAGGGGGCCAGTGATATGGCTCAACAACGCGGTATTGTAGATTGGTTGGATGTTGATTCAAAGAAATTTGAGGGTGTATTTAAGAATGCACCAGAGAGAAGCGATTTACCATCAGATATAAATGAACATCTTGTGGTGGAATTGTACTCTAAGTAATCGCGGGGCACTCGCCGCTTGTTTGTTATGCGGCAGGCTTTCAAAGAACATGCAAGAATTGATTAAACAGCAGAGGCATATATGCAAGGCTCAGTCTCAGACTTTCTGAAACCACGTATCGTTGATGTTCAACACATCACGGATACACGTGCACGAATAGTTTTAGAGCCCCTGGAACGGGGTTTTGGACATACATTAGGTAATGCTTTACGCCGTATACTGCTGTCATCCATGACGGGTGCTGCTGTTGTCGATGTTGAAATTGAAGGTGTTTTACACGAATACACCACAATAGAAGGTGTACAGGAAGATGTCGTTGATATCCTCTTGAATCTGAAAGGTGTGGCGATCCGTATGGAAGCTGAAACAGCCAAGTTGACATTGAATAAGAAGGGCCCCGGTGTGGTAACGGCTGGCGATATTACTCTTGATCATAATGTTGAAATTATCAATCCTGAGCATGTTATTGCCAACCTGACAAAGGCTGGTGAATTGAATATGACCTTGATTATTAATAAGGGACGCGGTTATCAGCCTGCTAGTACCCGAGTCACCGACGAAGACGAAGATCGTCCCATCGGTCGTTTGCTGTTGGATGCTAGCTTCAGCCCGGTTCATCGTGTTGCCTATGTTGTTGATAGTGCTCGTGTTGAACAGCGCACAAATCTCGATAAGCTGATTATAGATTTGGACACTAACGGTACGATCGATCCAGAAGAGGCCATTCGTACTGCGGCGACTATCTTGCAAGATCAATTATCTACTTTCGTTGATTTGTCAGGTAAAGAAGAGGTAGAAGCGGCCAATGAAGAGCCTGAAGTTGATCCTGTTTTGTTGCGGCCGGTTGATGATCTTGAACTGACCGTACGTTCCGCTAATTGTCTAAAGGCCGAACAGATTTATTATATCGGTGACCTGATCCAGCGTACAGAAGTTGAATTGCTTAAGACTCCTAATTTGGGCAAGAAATCACTGACAGAAATCAAAGATGTACTTGCCTCTAGAGGTTTGTCCTTAGGTATGCGTCTGGAGAATTGGCCCCCAGCTATTCTGAAAGAAAAAAGAGAAAGCGCAGCATAGGCTGTCACTTGAAAATTAACGAGTTTGTAAGGTAGAAGATCATGCGTCATCGTCAAAGCGGCCGTAAACTGAATCGCAACAGTAGTCATCGGAAGGCAATGTTCCGCAATATGGCGGCTTCACTGTTGGATCACGAAATAATCCGTACCACCTTACCTAAGGCCAAGGAATTACGTGGTGTTGCAGAGCCCCTGATAACCCTTGCCAAGCAAGACAGTGTTTCCAATCGTCGTCTAGCATTTTCTCGTCTTCGTGACCGAGAAGTGGTCACGAAGCTGTTCAATGAGCTGGGTCCTCGTTATCAGGAGCGTCCTGGTGGTTACTTGCGTGTTCTCAAATGTGGTTTTCGGACTGGAGATAAAGCACCTATGGCGATTGTCGAGCTGGTTGATCGTCCTGTGGATACTGAACAATCGAGTGATACGCCAACTAAAATTGCTGACGCATAAAACGATCACTGCAATTTGATATGAAAGGCCGGTCTTATTTAGACCGGCCTTTTGCTATTTATGATGAGCGATTTGTTTATTTCCATTTCTGAAGTACCTAAACTTCCGTAGATGATAATTAAAATAAGATCACACTGCATATGATTGCCTTATTTACAGATTTTGGTTGGCAAGGACCCTATGTTGGTCAGATGAAGGCAGTTCTTTATAAGCATGCCCTCAGCAAACCTATTGTTGACCTTATGCATGATGCTCCGACATTCAACCCTCGTTCATCCGCGTACTTGCTGGCATCAGTGGTAAGCTGTTTTGCCAAAGACTCTGTATTTCTATGTATCGTTGATCCTGGTGTCGGTAGTGCTGAGCGAAAACCTGTTATTGTAAAGGCGGATGATTACTGGTTTGTTGGACCTGATAATGGTTTGTTTAACATAGTTGCTAAGCGGGCCAATAAGCTGGAGTGGTGGGATATTACCTGGCAGCCAGATAACTTATCTAATACTTTTCATGGACGTGATTTGTTTGCTCCTGTTGCAGGTTTATTGGCAAATGGAAAAATGCATGATGGTGAACAGGATCGAAACCCTCTGCAACGAATTTTACCTGGCTGGGAAGATGACCTGGCTGAAATTATTTATATTGATAAATATGGTAATTGTGTAACGGGTGTTCGGGTCAATTCACTTGATGATAATATTCAACTTGAGGTTGCCAACACTACTTTGTTTAAGGCGAGTACGTTTTCAAGTGTGCCGATAGGTCAGCCATTTTGGTTTGAGAATTCAGGTGGGCTGGTTGAACTTGCTGTGAACCAAGGTACTAACAAGTACACTAATTATGCGACATAATGTATAATCTTGGTCATGACTAATGATGGAAGAAAACTGAGTCGAAAAGCACTTGCCGATATTCGGATAAAAGCGATCCAGCAAGTAGAAGAAGGAGAAAGTCCAGA
>JAFLJQ010000058.1 GCA_022712915.1 Gammaproteobacteria bacterium
TTTTTTACGCATTAAATCGTTTATTAAATAATTTTGGTCGCATATCAAAAGGGGAGCGAGCATTTTACAAGCCAATTGTGACTCCGGTCGTCCGTCGATATGGACAAAACAAATGCTTAGCCTTTTTTCAGGGCTGACTACTTAACGGTTTGAGGAGGTTGAAATGGGCATGGAATCTGAAAGTTGTTTACAAAACACACTTTAGCGCAAAGGTCGCAAAGAAAAAATAAATTCAGTAACTCATAAAAAATGAGCTTGAAGTCTTCGGTTACCCTCTAATATAAAAAAACTTTGCGATCCTTTGTGCTCTTTGCGGTTTAAATTTTTAAAATGGATTAAATATTTAACGGGAGTGCGGCCGAGCAAGGTCGAGAATTCCAGCGGGTGAGAGTTCCGCCCCGGCAAGGTAGGTCAGCCACCGGGTAGCCAACATCGGGCAGGCGGAGGTAACTCCAATTGTTAGGTGGCCAAATTAACTATGTCGCAACAACTTCTCATTCCTGACCTTTTTTTAGATCCCCTAACACCTGAGTAATCAACATGGTTATTCCCGCTTTTTGTCTTGGTTTTGGTGATTTACTAACCATTCACAAATCAAGCCGATATACAGGTCTTACATCCCACTTTATTGTTAACTTATTGTTTTAATAGTCATTGTTTTATATGGCCTCAGCTTCAGGCACTGATTGTTTCTACAGAGATTAACAAAAATGACTCTTTTCTTGAAAATCACTGTTTATGCGCCATACTATTTATGTGGTTTAATGAGGAAGTCATGTTCATGACAAAGGGTCGTCAAATGATTATATTGAGTCATAGTCTCAAATTAGGGAATCGGTCTAAGTTTATTTCTGTTTTAGGCCGCCTGCCCGAGGTGGGGTTACTGATATTATTATTATTCATCAGTGCCTGTTCCGATGTAGAAAAAAGCGAGACAACGGTGATGACTAAAACATCGCTGGACACAGAGATAAAGCGGTCTAATCACACAGGCAATTACCATTATGTTGAAGGGTGCGGAACCTGCCATGATGTTACGGGTAATTCCACCAACATTGCATTAATCCGACATGTTATTAATACCCCGAACAGCGGCCTGAAGAATGTTGTGTTTACCTCACTCACTGGCCCTAATTCCTTTGCGGATGGGGATGCCACTTACAACGGTGTCTGTGAAGTCTGTCATACCGTGAACGGACATCATAATAATGATGGCCATGATAATACGACCCATAATGACGGTGTGACCTGCACGACCTGTCATACGCATGATCAGCAGTTTACTACGCCTGCTTTGCCTTATACACAATCTCACCAAACCCATTTACAGTCAAAGCATGTGGGCGGTATGAATATTGTGTGCACGACTTGCCATAATGATCCAGCGGGAAATCCGCTTATCTTCGCGGACATGCAGCCTTTGTCCACGACCACCGTCTGCGATACCTGCCACAGTCCAGGTGGGACATATCCCGGAGCCGGTGGTTTGTTGAACACAACCCTGGGTGCCAAGGCCAATTTCAAAACGGGCGGCATGTATGAAGTCGATGGCGTGACTCTCAAAACGGGCAAAGAAGATTGGTGTGCTTCCTGTCATGATGAATCGCCTTCTGTGATCAATGGTGCAACGGCCCCCACTACGATGGTCGGTGTCAGTGCACAGTACCATTATGTGACGGGCTGCCAGACCTGTCATGATGCATCAGGCAGTGCCACCAACCTGGCATTCATCAACAGTGTTATTAATACCCCGAACAGTGGCTTGAAGAATGTTGTGTTTACCTCACTCGCCGGTCCTAATTCCTTTGCGGATGGGGATGCGACTTATAATGGTCCCTGTGAGGTTTGTCATACCACGACCGGACACCATCAAAACAATGGTGCTGATGCTACGGCCCATAATGACGGTGCGACCTGTACGTCTTGTCATTTGCACTCGGAGCAGTTTACCGCGCCTGCTATGCCCTATACCGAGTCTCACAATACCCATATACAGTCAGATCTGACAAAGGGCCTTAGCCTTGTGTGCACGGACTGTCATAGTGGGGGAAGTTATCTCCTGTTTGCTGACATGCAGCCATTGGCCACCACCACTGTGTGTGATACCTGCCACAGTCCCGGGGGAACCTATCCTGGGGTGAGTGGTTTACTGAATGCAACTTTGGGTGCCAAGGCCAACTACAAGACCGGTGGCGTGTATGAGGCGGATGGTGTGACCCTGAAAGCAGGCAAAGAAAAATGGTGCGCCACTTGCCATGATGAAGTGCCGTCTGTGATAAACGGCGTGTCGGCCCCTAAAGTGATCGGCGACGAAGGCGCATTTACGGCTTATGGGAAAGGTTACGGCTATTACAAATCTGGCCATGGCCTGCCAACGACAGAGCGCTATCCCGCCTCACAAAGTGTTGGGGCCGGTATAGGTTGTTCGGATTGTCATAACGCATCCAAAAGGCATATTGACGGAAATGCTCGAACCTATGTGGCGGAGGGGGATTCTGATCCGATTAGCTCAAACTACCAGAATGGTTACCGTTTGAAGGATGTCGCGGGC
>JAFLJQ010000225.1 GCA_022712915.1 Gammaproteobacteria bacterium
GATGATGCCGCAAAGAAGGTGGTGTACCTTGCGATACAGCAAGCATCAAAAAAATGGACGATGCCTATTAGGCACTGGAAAACCGCCCTCAATCGCTTTATGGTTGAATTTGAAGACCGTTTGGTTGATTATGTATGAAATTTAATTCAGGCAGTTACACGGAATTATTTACAGTCTCAGGTAGGGCTCTACGGCGACCCTTAATAAATCCTTTATAATATATAATTAACAAGGTGTTATTATATTTTCTTGCGGTAGATGTCCTAATTCATCAGAGGCAAACGACGTCATAACAGCACCAACGTATCCAGTCCATGCTCAAGGTAGTACTGCGTAGTCCCCCTACGATGCAAGCTCGGCTGGCACTATGACTTCACGAATACGTCCGTGCTGCACGTCGTAGATAAACCCAGAAACGACGACGTATCCGGGTAGCATAGGCGTTCAACATCCTCCCGTAGACTCTGCTCGTGGTCGGTAATTGCTACCGACGACACGTCCACGCCGACGTGCTCCTTTTTCTCTATTTTTATAGCCCTTGTGAAATCAAGATCCATAATATTATTTTCTTATTTATTCAGTGGTTATGAGGCCAATCATTAGCCGTACCCAGTCAATAGGTAACCGTTGCTTTTGCGGTCTTTATCCACTAAATATTAATCTGTTATTAAAATGACAAAAATACTTGCACCCCTACTCTCTGGGCTAGTTTTTTGCCATTATCCACTTTACTAAAATTTAACCTGTGGAATCCACAACAAATATAATGAAAATAAGCTTAATCATCATCGGCAGTATTACGGTACTCTTACTGCTATCGCTGCTCGTGCTGGCTTATCAATCCAGAACGGCTCCGCCACTGGGGTTGATAGACGACGCGCTACGACCTTGCCCCTTTACACAGAATTGTGTGAACAGTCAGGCAAAAGATAAACCAGCGGCCATTGCGCCCTTGCGTTTCACGACCAATCCAGCCACTGCCTGGCAAACATTGGAAAAGCGCATTAAAGAATTAGATGGCATCGTACAAACACAAACTGGCCATTACCTATGGGCCACGTTTAGTTCTCCCCTATTGGGATTTGTAGATGATTTGGAAGTGATGATGGATGAAAAAAGTCAACTATTTCATGTACGCTCCGCCTCTCGGGTGGGGCGCTCTGATTTTTCCGCAAACCAGAAACGTATTGAGGCATTACGCCAAACATATTAGAAATTCACTGGCCAGTTTCAAACAAGACTATCGGAGCCATAAAGTACTTTCGTTTATGTTGACAAAAAAACACACCGAACGAATAATATAATTTGTCGAGTACAATACCGTCTTATACCGTTTTTGCATGATGCAAAAACCAGGCAATCTGACTGGTTAGCCGTGATGAAGAGCATTCGCTGGCCAGTATCGAGGGACTAATTGATGTAGAAAACCATAAAACGATATTTAACAATAGGGAGCAACATAGTCATCAACGATTCGAAATGGTGGTTTGTACATATAAATTTAATTGAGGTTACTACTATCCACTTAAAGATAGCGTTATTATTTACCGGGGGCGCTCTCCAAAATAAACCACACTATCGCGTCAAATGGCAGATGGCCCGTATCTTTGTCTCCATATTTGACAATGGGGCGCTGCTCTATAAGTACCTTTTCCACCGAGGCCGCTTTAACACGATAAGGCGTACCACTAAAACCTGTTTGAATTTTTAAAATTATATCGTTTCTGCTGAGTACATTAGCAACATATTGGTTTTCATGTCCGCGGACAGGTTTGCCTTGTTTATGATTCCAATTTTTATCCTTACTGGCATAGTCAACCAGATATGAGACCATCCAGGGATGGTTGACCAATCTGCCGATAAGCAACTCTTTATATGAGTACTTAGTTAGCAAATCAGAATTTGATATAAGTAACGCCTGCAAATCACGGGCATGAGTCAAAACACAGTCATTACCCGCACTGAGGGAGGAACGTATTGACAAAACTTCCCACTCTTGATTGCCTTCAATGGTAAATGAGCAGCTTGTTGGTTCTTCATTTTCGAGGTTGCTGCTTGCAGCTTGGGCTATACGGGTAAAACAGAGTGTTATACACAAACATAATAAAAAACATTTCATAATAATATAGCTTTAAGTGGACACATAAAAATACGATTTAATTATTTGCCATGCATGAATTAATTATCATGATTTGATATTGAACAAAGCAAAATGTGTAAATTTTATAATGCATTGATATACCAAAGACATACGTTAATTAATTTAATATCAAGCTTTTAGTTTATGAGTAATATACTGTTTTGCGAAGTTTTTTTCATTAAAATTTCGACAAATAAATCCAGCATACTCTGGTTGGTTTAGTCGTACCCCCCCACCTGTGAGTTACCCGCAGCACAATAACATAAAAAAACAATGATATTAATATGCAGTTTGTTTTACTCTTAAGCCATGATGAGCAACTTGTGGTGGTAGCGCTGAATCAAACAGAAAAACTTGACTCTCGCATATATAAAGTAGTCAACAGAGCATTTAAATTGTATAAACAATCACTACTGTCCCGCTAAGTATTTAATCCATTTAAAGATCTAAACCGCAAAGGATCTCAACGCTATTTTTATCTATATTAGAGGGAAATTAGGGGTTATCCGAAGTATTCAAGAGCTCATTTTTATAAAATGCCTGATTTATTTTTTTTGCGCTTCTTTGCGACC